>JAAYIZ010000176.1 GCA_012523215.1 Thermovirga sp. | reverse complement strand
GCCACGATAACGGGCTGGGTGTTCGACGCCCTGACCAGGCCCCACCCCCTGGGGTAGAGGATCCTCACGCCGTCCACGGTGATGGCTTCGTGATCTTTCAGGGCGTTATCCCTGATATGGTCTACCACGTCGAACTTCCGCTCGTCCGGGCAGGCGATCCGTGTCTCTGCTGTGCTGTAGTAGACTGGTACGTCCTCGAGCAGTTTCGACAGCTTCCGGTCAGTGTTGGACAGTATCCTCAAAAGCCTCCCCGCGGCGTAGAAGGCGTCGTCAAAGCCCCAGAACTCATCGGCGAAGAACATGTGTCCCGACACCTCACCGGAAAAAAGGGCGTCCATCTCCTTCATCTTGGCCTTTATCAGGGAGTGTCCCGACTTCCACCAGACCACCTTCCCCCCGAGGCGCTTTATCTCGTCCACCAGCGCCTGGGAACTCTTGACCTCGACGATGGCCTCCGTCCCCGGGTACCGGGGCAGGATCTCCCTCCAGAAGAGGATCATCAGTATATCTCCCCAGACAATCTCTCCCCGGTCATCGATGACTCCTATCCGGTCGGCATCGCCGTCGAAACCCAGGCCCACATCGCCCTTCTCCCGCTTGACGGTCTCGATGAGGTCCTGCACGTACTCCCGCTTGGTGGGGTCGGGGTGATGGTTTGGGAAGGTCCCGTCGGGTTCCTCGAAAAGGGGGATCACCTCGCACCCGATCTCCCGGAGGAACCGGTTCACCAGCGGTCCCGCCGTGGCGTTCCCCGAGTCGGTGACCACCTTGAGCTTCCGGTCGCCGAGTTTGATCTTGGAAACCAGCATAGCCAGGTATTCCTCCGATAGATCCATCGTCGCGACGGAGCCCTTCCGGGGGGCCACCACGAGGTCGTCGGATTCGATCATCCTCCGGATCTTCTGGATCTGGTCGCCGTAGAGGGTGGTTTTGCCAAAGGCCAGCTTCAACCCGTTGAACTCCTTGGGATTATGGCTCCCGGTGATCATGACAGCCCCCTCCAGGTCCAGGCGGAAGAGGCTCCAGTAGAGCAGCGGCGAAGTGACCATGCCTATATCGACCACGTCGATGCCGGCGGAGGTCACCCCTTCGATGACGTCCTCTCTTATCCTCTCCGTCGAGAGACGGATATCGCCGCCCACGGTGATCTTCCGCACTCCCTCCCGGAGGAGGAACGTCCCGTAAGCGAGGCCGATGGCCCTGATGGTTTCGCTGGTCAGTTCCTCGTCGGCATTGCCCCTGATGTCGTACTCCCTGAAGATGTGGGATGGCAGATTCATCGCGGCACCTCCCGTGAAGCGTAATTTCTCCCCAGTCATAGCCCGTTCTCGTCCAACGTCGATTCGATGGTCTTCCTCACGGCTTCTTCCAGGGTGGTCCTGGGCTCCCAGCCGAGGAGCCGGTTGGCCTTGGCCACCGATGGCACCCTGTCGAGCACGTCCTCGTACCCCTTGCCGTAGTAGTCCCTGGAGTCTATCTCTGTCAGGTTCGCCCTTTGCGCCAGCGGGCCGTATTTCGGGTGCGGTTCCAGCAACTTGATGATCAGGAGGGCCAGTTCCTTGATGGACGCATTGTTTTGAGGGTTGCCGATGTTGAAGATCTCGCCGTCGGCACGGCCCTTTTCATTCCTGATGATGGCTTCGAGGGCCTCGACGCCGTCGCCTATCCAGGTGAAACTTCTCCTCTGGCGGCCGCCTCCCACAAGGGAAACTCCCCTTCCATGGATCACATCGTAGAGGATCTGGGTGATCGAACGGGCCTTCCTCTCCTCGGCGTCCTTGAAGGTGTCCAGTCGAGGTCCGATCCAGTTGAAGGGGCGGAAAAGGGTGTATTGCAGGCCCTCCTCCTGTCCATAAGCCGCAATCACCCGGTCCATCAT
>JAAYIZ010000175.1 GCA_012523215.1 Thermovirga sp. | reverse complement strand
CGAGCCCATGAAGAGGCAGAGGCCCTTATCGTCGGCGATGGTGATGTCTATGGCCCCGCCCGTCAAATGGGGCGAAGGACGTTCAATCTGGGTGGAGGGGAAGGCCACGAAGCGGGACGCCAGGAGGTTTATTTCATCGTTGTCCTTGAAGGGCATCGTCTCCCTGAGTTCTTCGCAATACTTGTCGAAAAGGGCGGATTGCAATGAAACGGGACGCCATCCATCGAGAAGCACCAGTCGGAATCCGGGCGGTAGCAGGTCGGCCGCTTCCAAAAGCAATAAAAGGACACCTCGCCGGATGTAACATTCCGGCAGGGCCCCCTCGATACCGTTCAGGAAGTATATGGGATGTACCAGGAGTTTGTCCGGCACCAGGCTGGCGGGGACCAGTTCCTCCCTGCAATCTTCTATCGGCAGGGCCTGTGCTTTTCCCCAGTCGAAAAGCCTGTCCTGGACAATGGACGGCCATTTTTTTACGGTTTCCCTTTTGGTCACCTCCCTGGAGCTCTCTAGAGTTTCATGATCCCCGGGATCAAGGTGGTCAGGAAGGGGAAGGTTATGACCACCATCAAAACAATGAGCGCCACGCCTATGAAAGGCCAGATGTGGACAAAAACGTCGGTAAGCTTCACCTTCCCGACCGCCGCCACGACATAGTTGCAGGCGCCCATCGGGGGCGTGATAAGAGCTATGGTCACGTTCAATGTCATCACCACGCCGAACTGAAAGGGGTCGATACTGGCTTTCATGGCAATGGGCGTGAAAATGGGGGTAAGAAGGGTAAGAGTGGATACTTCCTCCATGAACATCCCGATAGGGAATATCACCGCGCTCAGCACCACCATGAGGAGCGAGGGTTTGTCCACAAGGCCCGCTTGAAGCACCAGGGTGGCGAAGCGCTGGGGGATCTGTTCCCATTTCAGGAGCCAGCCTATAACCGTAGCGGCTCCCATGATGAGGAATATCGAACTGGTAAGACGGACCGTTTCGTAAAGGGATTCCCCAAGGACTTTCCACGTCAGTTGCCTGGTATAAAAAACACCCGTCGCAAGGCAGTAGGCCACCGCCAGGGCACCGGATTCCGTCGGCGTCACTATCCCGGTGATGATCCCTCCGAGGATGATCACCGGGGCGAGAAGGGCCACCATCGATCTGGCCAGGATCTCCTTTTTTCGTTTGCGAACATCGGTGAAGTCGGCGACGGGGACGTGGTACTTGAGGGAATAAAAATAGTTCATGATCATGAAGGCTCCTCCAAGGACCAACCCCGGGAGTATTCCCGCGGCGAAAAGTCCCCCGATGGACGTGTTGGTCATGGTGGCGTAAATGATCATGAAGATGCTCGGGGGTATGATCGGTCCGATAAGGGCGCTTCCCGCGGTGAGACCTGCCGAATAGGCGGGGGAGAAGCCATCTTTGACCATGGCGGGAATAAGGATCGAACCCAGGGCCGAAGCGTCGGCCACGGCGGAACCGTTAACCCCCGCGAGGATGATGCTTCCCACCACGTTTACATATCCAAGTCCACCCCGTACGGAGCCGACCAGGAGGCGACAGAAGTCGAGCAGGCGGTCGGTCAATCCCGATCGGTTCATCAGGATCCCAGCCAGGATGAAGAAGGGGATGGCCATGAGGGTGAAGGAATCCATCCCACCGAAAAACTGCTGGCTCATCACTCTTAACAGGGAGAGGTCACCCAGGATCAATATCCCCACGAGGGCCGCCGAAAGAAGGGACAAGAAGAGAGGTAATCCCAGGACCATCAGTACGAGGAAGACAATCAGCATAAAAAAGCCCAAGTCAATTCCCCCTTTCCCTGAGGTGGAGGAGCACCGTCCCGGCCAGGAGCAGGGCGAAACCCGCAGGCAATGCCAAAAGGGGTATCGTTTTGGGGATATTCAGCGCCAGGGTTCTCATGTACCAGATCCTCGTCGCGTTTACCCAGCCGAGGTAGATCATCAGCAAAATGATGACCGTTGAAAGATAGAATTTGCCCTGCTTAATCAGTCGCTGAAAAAAGAGTGGAAGATGGGGGACCACGAAATCCACCGCCATGTGGTCCCCCTTTATGGCAGCTCCGAGGGCGCCGAGCATCACTATCCAGACCAGGGAGAAACGGGCCACCTCCTCGGTCCAGATCAGGGAACTTTTCAGGATGTAGCGGCAGAAGACCCCCAGGAGAATATCGCTCACGTTGACGGCGAGCATGAAGCAAGCCGCCCATGCGCCGAAAAGCTCGAGCCTGTAAATCCATTTCGAGAGTCCCCTTTTCCCGGGGGTGCCCGAAGTTGCCATGGTGGACCTACTTCGCCTTTTCGTTGGCGTTCCTTGCGCACTCGAGGGCCAGGTTCAGCCAGTCCTGTCCCACCTTCGTCTTCAGCCACTCCACGTAGGCCGGCTGCCCCGCTTTCCGGAAGGATTCCATCTCCTCATGGCCAGGGGAGTAGGCGGCCATGCCTTTTTCCGTCAGGAAGTCGATATCCTTCCTATCGGCCTCCTGCATGGCCTGCCTGTTCAGCGAATTGGCTTTCTTCGCGGCTTCGATGACGACCGCCCTTTGCTCGGCGGGAAGCGAGTCGAGAAGGTCGCCGTTGATCACGAGGAACTGGTCGGAGTACTGGATGTTGGCGAGGGTGAGGTACTTCTGAACTTCGTAAAGGCTACCCATCTTGATGTACATGGCGGGGTTCATCTGTCCATCGACGACGCCCGACTTCAGGGCCATGTAGAGCTCGGTCCAAGGGATGGGGGTACCGCTGGCGCCGAAGGATTCAAAGAGGATAACCTGTCCCTCGTCCATCCCGCGGAAGCGGAGTCCCTTGAAGTCTTCAGCGGTCCTGATCTGCCTCTTGTCGTTGGTAAAGGCCAGGAATCCTCCCTCTTCGACGGCTTCCAACAAGTAGGCGCCGGTGCGCTGGCGAAACTCCTCCTTCGCCCTGTTCCAGTAGCGGCTCTCGTCGAAGAAAATGTGAGCGGCATCGTAACTGTCGAACATGAAGGGCACGGCCGATGCGTAAATCTCGGGAAAAACCGGTGCCACTCCGGCGAAGGACGCGACATTGATGATCGGCTGGTTCATCCCTTGTTTGACGAGGAGTTCCATCCGCTCCTCCTCGTTGCCAAGCTGGCTGTCGGGGAAGAGCTTGATCGTCACAGCCCCCCCGGAGCCTTCTTCGACAAACCGCTTAAAATTGACAGCGTAAAGGTGGACGGCGTTGTTCTCCACGTCGGCGGGACCATTGTAGGACATCTTAACCTCCACGGCAGCCAGGGACGCCGACCCAAAAAAGGCGACACATAACACCGCCAGCAGGGTCGCAGTGATCAACCTTCCTAGTCTCATGGTAAAACCTCCCTCTTTAAAATCTCGACCAGGCGCCTCCGTGGGAAAAGGGTGGCGGTTCAACTCAAGGCACCCTGGTAAACAAATGATAGCAAAAAAAGGGAACGATTGCCTAAAATCCATGATCGTCCAGGGACACCTGGGGCTTACACCCCAGACCGCCGTCCTGCTGGGCGGATTCAAGGTCTAGGGCAAGGGTCGTGACGCCGGGCTCAGGCAGATTGACGACGCGAAAAGGATCGAGGAGGCGGGCTTTTCCAGGGAAGAGGCCGATGCCCTGTTCGAGGTACGGAAGTCGCGGGAGATCTGATAGCCCCTTCCAGGAAGGTTCCCAGAAGCCGGCGAAGCCCAGGAGGCCGTGCTTTCCGGAGACGGCACAAGAAGACCGGTCAAGGCCGGGCTGAGCGCAACTCGAGCAAAACCCTCCAGTCCTTTGCCTTTTGATCAAGGTTCTTAGAGGCGTAGGCCGGACTGGTCGACGGAAGGGTCTTTCTCGCCAGGGACCGCGG
>JAAYIZ010000174.1 GCA_012523215.1 Thermovirga sp. | reverse complement strand
CCAGGGACAGCCCCGGCGAGGCGTCCCGGAGGTTCATCACCCGGGAGGCCACCGAGGCCACGCCCTTGGTCTTCAATTTTTCCGGGTCCACGTTCAGGTACCGGGAAAGCTTGGCCATGTCGGCGGAGAAAAGAAGAGTCCCGTGGTGGAGCCCCTTGTCCCTGGTCAGCTGGTAGGCGTTGCCGGAGAACTTCCTACCGGCTATGACCAAGTCGTTCCTGCCGGAGAACTCGGCGTCGAGGCCGAGCCTGCGAAGGGCGCCGAGGATGACGGCGAGCTGCCGTTCCATGTTGTAGCGCTTCCTGGGAAGGATGAAGGAGTAGTTGAGGTTACCGAGGTCATGGTAGACTGCGCCCCCGCCGGTGGAACGGCGGGCGAGTTTTCCGCCCTCCGACTCGAGGAGGTCCAGGCGGCATTCGGCCCAGGGGTTCTGGTTTCGCCCCACCACCACGGTGTGGGCGTTCTGCCACAGGTACAGGATCGCCTCGTCCTCTCCGCAGAGGTTCACCAGTTGTTCTTCCCTGGCGAGGTTGTCCCAGGGGTTCGTTACAGCGGAACGCACCAGCCGTACCTTTTGAAAGTCCATGGCCACTCCCCGGGCGGTCGATGATCGCCGCTGACCCAGGCTCCAAGTTTACCATATAATACGGATTGGGGGTATGGATGCTTGTATGATAAAATTACAGGATGATTCGAATATATCCGTCGGAGCGTGCGCCTCTCAGGAAAAACGGCTTTCAAGCCACTTCGATATCGAGTCCAGTCCCCGCTTGAGCGTTTCCGTCCCGTAGGCGTAGCCCACCCGAAGCCTCTTGTCGATGCCGAAGCAGCTCCCGGGGAGGAGGAAGGTCCCCGTGGCCGCAAGCAGTTCAAGGCAGAACTCGTCGGAGGGAATGTCATAGTCGTAACCGGGAAAGGCCGTCGTCCCCGCCCGGGGTTTGACCCAGTGGAAACGGGGGTTCGAGTCGATCCACGCCTCCAGCATGGCGAGGCTCTCCCGGATGATGCCCAGGTTCCTCTCCATGATCTTCCCGCGGTTTTCCAGGGCTGCCACCGATAGGGCGTCCACGAGGGGGCCGCAACTTATGGTGGTGTAGTCCCTCCGGGAGAAGGCCTCCTCGATGAACTCCGCGGGACCCGTCATCCACCCGCTTCTCAGGCCGGCCAGGGAAAAGACCTTTGAAAAACTCCCCGTGCTTATGCCCTTTTCGTAGATCTCCGCCATGGAGGGCGCGGGCACGCCGGGCTCGTGGTTCAGACCCCGGTAGGCCTCGTCGCAGAGGACCCAGGCGCCGCTTTCACGGGCGATGAGGGCGATCTCTTCCAGCAGGTCCCCGTCCATGAGGGAGCCCGTGGGGTTGTTGGGGTTGTTGAGGCAGACCAGGTCGACCCCTCCCCGGGCCATCTTTCTCAATTCGTCGGGGTCGGGAAGCCAGCCGTTTTCGGGCCTCAGGGGAAGGATCTCCACCTTCGCGCCGAAGGCCTCGGGGATGCTCGTCAATTGCTGGTAGGTGGGCCAAACGCTTATGACCCTGTCGCCGGGCTCCACCAGGGTGAAGAGGGCCAGGAAGTTGGCCGCCGACCCCCCGTTCATCACGAGGACCCTTTCCGGGTCGCCGCCCTCGTAGAGGTCCGCGATCAGGCCCCTTAGCCTTTCACTCCCCATGATATCGCCGTAGGTCATCCTGGTGCCGAGCAGGTCTACGATGATATCTTCCTTCTTGCCCGACATCTCGAGCAGTTCGTAGAGCACCAGGGAATCCACGCAGGTCTCGGCTATGTTGTGGACGGCCAGCGTCTCCCAGCGTCCCATCCATTGCTCGACGCCAAAGGGTTTGATCTTCACTTTCATCACTCCTCGCTCTCAAAAATCCCCATTTTCTCAAAGTATGAACGCTAATGCCCCCAAAGTGAAGAGTGACCGCGGGCTTTGAGGGCATGCCCGGAGCTGTTACAATTTTCCATGGGTCGGAATTCGATCTCTCTCTTCACAAAAGAATCGGATGGCAGGAATCCACTAGGGAGGGTACGCTTTATGGATTGGAAGGACCGTTTCAGCGCGACCGTTCGTGATAGGCTTGAGGAATCGGCCCTATCGGTGGTGATGAGGGAGGCGTCAAGGCAGGGCGCCCTCCGCTTCGCCCGGGCCCTGAAGGAGTGCCGGGGACGCCCGGCACAGCGAGAGGTGGGCCCATGAACGAAAAAAGAAAGGAATCCCTTTACCAGCTTCTCCTCGACCTGGTCGGAATCCCGAGCGTTTCGCCTTCCGGAGAGACCGAGAACAGGATCGCCCGCTTTATCCATGATCGGCTCGAAGAGCTTCCCTACTTCAAGAGGCGCCCCGAGGATCTCCGCCTTCTGCCCCTGGAAGGAGACCCCCACGGCAGGCACCTTGTCTTTGCCATGGTCAGGGCCGAAAGGGAGACGGCCGATACGGTCATCCTGATGGGGCACATGGACGTCGTGGGCGTCGATGGCTGCGGTCCGCTGGCCCCGTTTGCCTTCCAGCCCGAGGAGTACACTCGGCGCCTGGCCTCGGCGGATATATCGCCCGATGCCAGGAAAGATCTCGAGACGGGTCAGTGGCTCTTCGGGAGAGGCGTCGCCGACATGAAAAGCGGCGTGGCGGTCGGTATGGACCTGTTCATGGAGGCCGCCGGCGATCCCGGGAAGTACGGCGCTAACGTGGCCGTCCTTTTTGTCCCCGATGAGGAGATCAATTCCCTCGGGATGCTCTCGGCCTCCTCCTACTTGGCCCGCTTCCAGAAGGAGGAGGGCCTCAACTACCTGGCCTGCGTTGACCTGGAACCCACCTTCGCCCTCGGTGAGGAGGGGGGGCCGACGATCTACCTGGGCACCCTAGGGAAGATAAACTGTTTTTTCTTCTGCGCTGGCAAGGAAGCTCACGCCGGTGAGTATTACGAGGGCTTTTCTCCCGCGCCGATCCTCTCGCGGATAAACCTGGCCCTCGAAGGTAACCCGGCCTTCGCCGACTCTTTCCAGGGGAGAATCTTTCCGCCCTTCGGGTGCCAGAGGCAGACCGATCTCCGGGAAGAGTACTCGGTCACCATCATGACCAAGGGTTTCGCTTTCTATAACTACCTGACGTCCACTCGACAGCCGGAGGAGGTACTCTCCGACCTGAAGTCCGTCGCCCTGGAAGCCCTGGAGGGTTCCATCGAACAATACCGGAAGAATGCCGGGGAATTCATGGCCCGGGGGGGGGCCTTGTCGGGCCTTCGTGAATGGGAACCCACGGTGCTGTCCTTCGCTGAACTTGTCCGCCTGGCGAGGGAGATCCTGGGGGAGGAGTACGAAAGCTTCGTGGCGGCGACGCTGGGCGTGGCCCCACCGAAAATGGACGAGAGGGATCTCGCCGCCCGGCTGGTCGACGCTATGGTGGACCGATGCCGCCCCTCCGCCCCCGTCGTGGTGGTGGGTTTTCTTCCCCCTTGGTACCCCCACAGGGTCAGCCTGGGCGCGGGCCCCGGTGAAAGGGTGGTCGAAGAAGCGGCCCTCCAGGCGGTTAAGGAGATGAAAAGTCGTTTCGGCCTTGACCTCGAGATAAGGCCCTTCTTCGAGGGCATCTCGGACCTGAGTTATTGCGGTTTCCAGGGGGACCGCCGGCAGATGGAGGTCCTCGCCGACAACATGCCCGGCTGGGGGAGGCTGTACCGGTTCCCCCTCGATGCCTTGGCCGAGCTGGACATACCGATACTGAACCTGGGCGCTGTGGGCAAGGATGCCCACAAGTGCACCGAGCGGGTCCACTTGCCCTACATGCTCGAGGTCTACCCGGAGATCCTGCGTTTCGTCGTGGGGGAGATCATCGAAGGACATCGTCCCTGAAGCGTCTCCTCGTTCTATGCTATAATATTCCCTTCCCAGGAGACGGCCCGACAAGAAGCGGGAATGGGCATTAAGGGCCGTGAAGAGGTAGAGGAAGGATGCGGGGGGGTGGCACCACTGAAAGACGGTTCCATAAGGCTTGTCCTTTACAATACACGGTACGGCACGGGCTCGGGATGGTCCTATCATGTCCCCTTCCCCTTTGCCGGATCGCTGAAGACCACCACTGCCCGCTCTTACTATATCGAAAAGTTCATCGCCTCCCTCAAACCTGACGTTGTCGGGCTCATCGAAACCGACGGGGGTTCCTTCAGGAACGGCGGAAGGAGCCAGCCCGAATCCCTGGCGGAGACCCTCGGGTGCGACTGGGTCTTTTCGTCCAAGTACTGTGCACCCGAGATTTCGAAGCATGTTCCCCTGCTTTGTCACCAAGGCAATGCAGTGGTCTCTTCCCTCCCGATCCTGGAATCGTCGATCCGGAGGCTCGGAAGGGGCATCAAGAATACTGTCATTGAGGCCCGCTTCGACGACTTCGATCTGAAGCTGGTCCACCTGTCGCTGGGGCCGGGCGCCAGGAGGGAGCAGATCCTCGAACTGGCCGACCTGGCCCGTGAACGGGAGGGACCCCTTTTGATCGCCGGCGATTTCAACACCTTCGGAGGCGATTTCGAGATAAGGTCTCTCCTCGAGGCGGGCCTGAAAAAGGCCGACCCTCGAGGAAGGCGGACCTACCCCAGCCGCCGGCCGATGCTCGGCCTGGATCTCGTCCTGCACTCCCCGGAGATAACCGTTACCAGTATGAAGGTGCCCAATGTGAGGTTTTCGGACCATCGGCCGGTGGTTTGTGACTTCGCTCTGTCAGTGTAACCCTTGCGAGAGGTGAGCGGGAAATGAACCTGGGCCTGCTTTTGATCCTGGTCCACGACCTCTCCTCGGTGGTAATAAGGTTAGCGACCATCGCCATCGTACCCCAACTCCACACTCCCTCGGTGGCCATGACATGGCTGCTGGTGATCTTCTTCTGGCCTCTTCCGGGGTTCGCACTTTACCTGGTGTTCGGCTCCTTCAGGCTTCCTGCCCGCAGGGCCGAACGGCATGAGGTCATCCTGAAAAACCTGGATCGCTCTTGCTGCGCCGTCTGGGATGCGGAAAAACCCGAAGAGAAGGAGTTGCCCAGCGGCCTTCTGCGCCTCTACCGCCTGGCCTCTCTAGCCGGGAAGTTGGGAGACATGCCCCCTACCGGGGGCAACACGATGGACATCATCGACTCCACGGAGGAGATGGCCGCTTCCCTCGCCAAGGATATCGATTCCGCACGGCACCATGTACACTTGCTCTACTACATTTTCGCCAGGGACGACGCGACCGAACCCGCCCTGGGGGCCCTGGAAAGGGCGGCGGCCAGGGGGGTATCCTGCCGCCTGCTGGTGGACTCCCTTGGTTCGAGGAGGTTCCTCAAAAAAGAGGCCCCATCGCTGAGGAAGGCGGGAGTCCAGGTGGTCGGCGCCCTCCCCTTGAGCATGTTCCGGCGCGACCCTCTCTCCGCCAGGTTCGACCTCAGGAACCACCGCAAGATAGCCGTCATCGACGGTAGGACGGGGTATACGGGATCCCACAACATGATCGAACCCTCCTACGGAGGCAAGGCCAAGGGGCTTCTCTGGAAGGATCTGACCATGCGCGTCGAGGGACCTGCGACACTGCAACTGCAGAGGGTCTTCCTGGAGGACTGGTACGTGGAGACCCTGGAACTGCTCGACGAGCGCGCCGGCGAGCCCCTCTTCAGCCATGACGGCGAGCACATCCTCCAGACGGTGCCCAGCGGCCCCTCTTACCGCACCGAGAACTACCAGCGCCTGGTGGTCTCCGCCCTGCACTCGGCTTCAAAGGAGGTCGTCATCACCACGCCCTACCTGATCCCCGACGAGAGCCTCGTCGAGGGCCTCGAGGTGGCCGTCCTCAACGGCGCGGCCATCAAATTGGTAATTCCCAGGAGGTCGGACCAGTTCCTTGTGGGGAAGGCGGCCATGGCCTACTATGATCTACTAATGGATAAGGGCGTCAGGATCTTCCTCTATGATGACGGCGTCATCCACGCCAAGACCATGAGCGTCGACGGCAATCTGTGCTTTTTCGGGTCCAGCAACTTCGACATAAGGTCCTTTACGCTCAATTTCGAGATCAACTGCGTGATATACGGCGAAAACTCCGTGGCCCCCCTACTGGTGGAACAGAAGAAGTATCTCGGGGCATCGGCGGAACTCTCCAGGTCCGAATGGGCGGAGCGTCCCTTCATTTTCAAGAGCGTCGAGGGCGTGGCGAAACTGATGAGTCCCCTCCTCTAGTGGAAGGAAGTGAATGCCATGAATAGAGAACGGGTGCTGCTTCTTTTCGACGAGAGCAGGCCCTATTGGACCGAAGAATTGATGGAACTGGCCGGGGAGGATCCCGCCGTGGCGGTTGCCCTGGAAAAAGAAGGTCTTCTTAAGGGCCTCCAGGGAGGCTTCTGCCTTACTCCGGAAGGCCGGGAGGCGTTCCGCCGATGGGCCGCGGAATCCTACCTGGAATCCCTCCCGGGGGAAGAGCCCGGTGATCCGGTTATGGAAGGGCTGAAGCTGCGGGCGGCGCTACTCTTCGAAAGAGGGTTCAGCGGTTTCCAGGGCACCAAGAAGGTGACCGTTTCCCCCGGCCTTGAATACTTTCCTCGCGTCCCGAGGGACGAACTTTTCTCCCTTTCGGGTGGCACCGTCGGCTGGAACCTCCTCGAACACCCCCTGGTAATGAAAATAGTCGCCTCCTTTGCCCGTGACCGCGATGCCGAAGGAGAGAAGCTGCCGGACCTCGAGCGAGATGTAGACGCCCTTGGGCTTGAGAGAGTCCCCTGGTCCCCCCATATCCTCTGCATAAACCAGTGCGACTACACTTACTATTGGAGAAGCCGATCCGATACGGACCGGTGGGGGCTCCTGAACACCGACCGCCTCTTTTTGAACCTGGTCCCCGATCCGCAAGGATTCGATCTGGAGGCGGCCGCCTCGGATATGGCCGCCTTCTCCCTCTTCCTCCTCGATAACAGGCATGTCTACCTCCCGGGGTGCTTCGACATCGACATCCAGCAGCAGAGCAGCTTCTCCTGGTGGTTCTGGGCCACCCGTACGGAAGAAGAAGCCAGGGAACTGGCTCTACGATTGGCGATCCCGGGGAGGGACCTGGTGACCCCGGCGGAACCGACCGATGCCTGGGTCATAAGCCTGGAGGCCTTGGGTGCTAGTGGTCATAAAGCCGCGTCCTTTTACGAGTTCGTCGACGACCTGGCCCTACCGGTGACCAGGAAGGGACCGGAAGTATGAACGGCCTTTTCTTCGCCTTTGGGCTGACCCTCCTCGCCGGTATGGCGACCGGCATCGGCAGCGCCATCGCCTTTTTCGCTGACAGGACAAACTACCGGTTTCTATCAGTTTCCACCGGCTTCTCGGCGGGAGTGATGCTCTACGTGTCCTTCGTGGAGATATTCATGGAAGGGGGCCGGTCGCTGGGAACGGTTTTCGGGGCCAGGGGGGAATGGATGAACACGGCCTTCTTTTTCGCCGGAATGGCTTTGATAGGTATTATTGACTACCTGATCCCGGAAGAGGAAAACCCCCACGAGGCGAGGACCCAGGAGGAAACCTCCCACCTTCACAGGGACGGCCCCAGGGGTGAGGGCGCGCCTCCCCTGGGAGATGCCCGGGAGAAGAAGTTGATGCGGACGGGAGTCTTCACCGCCCTGGCCATAGCCATCCACAACTTCCCGGAAGGATTGGTCACCTTTCTTGCCGCATTGCAGAACCCGAACCTGGGTATAGTCATCGCCGTGGCTGTGGCGCTTCACAACATCCCCGAGGGGATCTCCGTCTCCGTGCCAATTTTTTATGCCACGGGAGACAGGACCAAGGCTTTCTTTTACTCCCTGCTCAGCGGCATGGCCGAGCCCGTAGGGGCCCTCGTGGCCTACGGCCTGATCCGCCTCGTCCTGGGCGGCGGAGAATTCTCACCGGCCGTCACCGGGGCCCTTTTCACCACGGTGGCCGGCATAATGGTCTACATCAGCCTTGACGAACTCCTCCCCCTGAGCCGTGCCTACGGCAAGGGGCACGACAGCCTGATCGGCCTGGTGGCCGGGATGGCCGTCATGGCCCTCAGCCTCCTGATGATGTAAGCACTCCCTATGAAAGGTGGAAGCTTTCGAATGACACCCCCTTCACCGGGACGCCTGGCGCCCGCCTTCGTTCTTGCCCTGGGCGTCATCGGGATATCCACAGGTTCCATATTCGCCCGCTTCGCCGCCGCGCCACCCCTGGTGATCTCCTTCTACCGAACGGGTATCGCGACGGCGGTCATGGCTCCACTGGTGCTCCTGCGCTGCCGCGAGGAGCTTTTCAGCCTTCGCGGAAAGGACCTCCTGCGGGTTCTTTTGTCGGGAGCTTTCCTGGCGATGCACTTTTCCACCTGGATCACGTCGCTTTTTTATACTTCCATAGCCAGCAGCGTGGTCATCGTCCAAACGATCCCCGTGTGGACGGCTATCCTCTCGCCCTTTGTGAGCGGCGACCGGGTGAACCGAACGACCTGGACGGGCATCCTGCTCAGCTTCGTCGGCGTGGTCGTGATCGGCGCGGGGGACTTCGCCCTGGGGGGCAAGGCGCTTTTCGGGGACCTGCTGGCCCTTTTGGGCGCCTGGTTCGCCACTTTCTACTTCCTCACCGGGCGGGTGGTCCGAGCCAGGGTCAGCCTCCCGGTCTACACCTTTATATGCTATGGAGCGGCCGGTTTGATCCTCCTGGCGGTGATCGGGGTTTCGGGGTTGCCCCTTCGGGGTTTCAGCGGAGGTACCTGGGGCGCCTTCATCGGCATGGCGCTGGTGTCGCAGATCTTGGGCCACAACAGCTATAACTGGGCGCTCAAATACCTGAGCGCGAGCCTCGTGGCCGTATCGTTGCTGGGCGAACCCATCGGCGCCACCCTCCTCGCCTGGATTTTCTTCGGGGAGACCCTGACCCCGGCCAAGATCGCCGGCGGCGCGTTTATCCTGGCCGGGATAGTCCTCGCCGCCAGGGGCGAAAGGGCCTGAGAAAGGAGTGCCCCGAGATTGTTTTAACCCGGCCAAATGATGTAATATGAAAATATAGAATTTTGGGACAAATCTGGAAGTGGGAAAGGCCATGAGCGCGGAAAAGAGCCTCGAACCGGGGCACAATCCCGGGACCGAACCTGGAAAGATAAAGCTCACCGACATCGTCGACCTGGCCCAAATGCAGAGCCTCGTCGAGGTGCTATCCCAGACAATGGGGACGGCCGCGGGGCTGTTGGATCTGGAAGGCAATATCGTGGCGGCCTCGGGCTGGCAAAGGATCTTCACCGACTTCCACGGGGTTCATCCCCAGGCGCATAAGGCCTGCATTGAAAGCTTTGCCCGCCTCTCGTCGGGCCTGGAGCGGGGCAAGCCCATCCTTTACAAGTGCTGGAACAACCTCTGGGATATCGCTACCCCCGTTTTCGTCGAAGACCGCAGGGTGGGAAACCTCTTCATCGGCCAGTGCTTCTTGGAAGATGAAGAACCGGATATTGAAGTCTTCAAGAACCAGGCCAGAAAATACGGGTTCGATGAAAAGGAGTATCTCGATGCCCTGGCGGAGGTCCCGAGGATATCCCGGGAGAAGGCCGAATGGGCCATGGCCCTTTTCGTCAAGATCGCCGACCACGTCTCCGAACTGGGGGCCAGGAACCTCCAGCTGGCCCGGGCCCTGGAAATGAACAAGGCCCTGCTGGAGAACCTGGCCGCCAGCGAATCCCTTATGAGGATCGCCGGGGAATTCGCAACCGTCGGGGGGTGGCAGTACGACGTGGCGAAGGACCGACTGGCCTGGTCGGAAAAGGTCTCCGAGATCCATGGAATGCCTCCGGACCATAATCCCACCCTTGAGGAAAGCATGGGGTTCTATGCGCCGGAGTACCGGCGAAGGATCAGGAAGGTCTTCGTGGATTGCCTCAGGCGGGGCAACCCCTTCGACGAGGAAATGCAGATCGTCACCGCGACGGGCCGCCAGGTCTGGGCCAGGGTCGTGGGGACAGCGGTCCGGGACGAGACGGGCAAGATCTTTCGGGTCCAGGGCGCTTTACAGGATATTACCAACCGCAAGAAGACCGAAGAGGCCCTGAGGCAGAGCGCGTCACAATTTCGGGCCTTTGTCGAGGGCGCGCCCGACGGCATATTCGTCCAGTTGAAGGGAAGGATCGCTTTTATCAATGACACCGCCTGTCGCTTGCAGGGCGCCGATACACCCCGGGATCTGCTCGGGCGAAAGGTGGAAGACCTTTTCTCCCCAGGGCATAGGAAAGTCATCCGCCAGAGGTTTGGAAGGTCGGACGTGGAAAGAAAGCCCATTCCTTCCCTCGAGATATCCTTGCTGCGCAACGACGGTGCCGAAGTCCCCGTCGAAATATCGACCGTGCCTTTTATCTACAACGGCGAAGCGGGTTCCCTCGCCTTTATCCGCGACATAACCCGCCGGAAAAAGACCGAGGGGGCCCTGAGGCAGAGCGAGGAACGCTTCAGGAGCATCTTCGAGAATGCGACCATCGGCATCTACAGGACCACCCCCGGCGGCAGGGTCCTCATGGCCAACCCTGCGTTGGTGGCCATGCTCGGCTATTCCTCTTTCGAGGAACTGGCCTCGAGGAACCTCAACGAGGAAGGTTTTGAACCAGGATACGCCAGGAGCCATTTCCAGGATAGGATAGACCGGGACGGGATGATAAGGGGCCTCGAGTCGGCCTGGACCAGGCGGGACGGCTTCGTGGTCTATGTCAGGGAAAGCGCCAGGGCGGTCAGGGACGATAACGGGGACGTGCTTTACTACGAGGGGACCGTGGAGGATATCACCGCCCGGAAGCTGGCCGAGGAAGGGTTGAGAAGGAAGAACGACCTCATCCGGATGGCCGGCGAACTGGCTTCCCTGGGCGGTTGGAGCGTAAGCCTGCCCGGTGACCGCATCATCTGGACCGATGAGGCCGCCAAGATCCATGAGCAGCCTCCCGGTTTTTCTGCCACCGTGGAAGAGGTCATGAGTTTTTACGCCCCCGAATTGCGGCCCCAGATCGAAAAGGTTTACGAAGAGTGCATCAAGAACGGGACGCCCTACGACGAGGAATTCAGGAAGATCACAGCCACCGGTCGGAGCATCTGGGTGAGGGAAATAGGGGAGGCCGTGAGGGATGATACCGGGAAGATCATCGGGGCCCAAGGTGCCTTCCAGGATATTACGGAGCGCCGCAGACTCGAGAGCGACTACGCTACCCTCTTCCGCGAGATGCTCGACGGCTTCTCACTTCAGGAATTGATCTGTGATGAAGCCGGGGAACCCATGGACTACCGTTTCATCACCGTCAACCCGGCCTTCGAGATGCTGACGGGGTTGCGGAGCCGGGACATCATCGGGAAGACGGTCCGGGAGGTCCTCCCCGGCATCGAGGATCGCTGGATCCAGAGGTTCGGCCGGGTGGTGCTGACAGGGGAGCCCATCTCCTTCGAGGACTACGCCGAGCCCCTGGGGAAATACTTCGAAGTCAAGGTCTTTCGCACGGCCCGGGGAGAATTTGCCGTTATATCGGCCGATATCACCGAGAGGAAACGCGCTGAAGAAAAGCTTCGGCACGCCCTGGAAACCACCATCGGGGTCCTCACCCAGACCGTTGAGCGCAGGGACCCCTACACCGCAGGCCACCAGAGGCGAGTAGGCATCCTGGCCGGAAGGATAGCCCAGGAGATGGGACTGGACCCAGAAGAGGTGGATCAGATCAGGATGTCAGGCTTTGTCCATGACCTGGGGAAGATATCCGTCCCGGCGGAGATCCTGAGCAAACCCGGCAGGCTCTCCGAACTGGAAATGGACCTTATCAGGGAGCACCCCGGCCATGGGAGGGATATCCTCCAGGACGTGGAAAGCAACTGGGACCTGGCCAAGATCGTATATCAGCATCACGAGCGCCTCGATGGTTCCGGGTACCCCCAGGGTCTGAAGGGCGACGAGATAAGCCTCGAGGCCAGGATACTGGCCGTCGCCGACGTGGTGGAGGCCATGGCCTCCTACCGGCCCTACCGGCCCGCCATCGGGATGGAGGAAGCCCTCAAGGAGATCGAGGTCAACGCCGGTATCCTCTACGACCCCGAAGTGGTGAAGATATGCCTGGACCTCTTCAGAAAGAAGGGGTACCGGCTGGAAGATTGACCAGCCGGCCCCCTTTTTTTATCCCTTTTTCAGTTCGAAGGGCCAGCCCGCAATGCCGCCCTCCAGGACGGATACCTTTTTGTAACCCAGCCTCTTGAGTATGGAATTGGCATCCCATCCGCGCACCGATATCTTGCAGAAGGCGATGATTTCCCTGTCCTTGGGGAGTTCCGCCCCTCGGTCCCACAACTGCCCCAGCGGGATGAGGGTGGTCTCGTAGGGAAGGGTGCCCTGGGTCTTCACCTCGTCGGGAGAGCGGACGTCGAGAAGCACGGGGTTCTCGCCCTTTTTGATCTTCTCGGTCAGTTCCGAGGGGCTCCAGGAGACCATCAGGCCGTCTATCTTGTTTTTCAGGGTGTTGGCGGCGTGGGTGACGGGGTCCAGCGCCGTCGAGTAGGGGGGAGCGTAGGCGATGTCGGCGTCGGCCAGTTCGTCGATGGTGAGGCCCCCCGCCGCGGCCGAGACGAGGATGTCGAGCCTCTTGTCGGCCCTGCCGGCGCCGAAAACCTGCGCGCCCAGGACCTTGCGGGTCTTCCTGTCGGCGACGATACGGACCTGGATAGCGGCGGAACCGGGCATGAAGTGAGGGGTGTCGGGATCGACGATGGTCACGGCCTCGGCATCGAAACCCTCGAGCCGGGCCTGTTCCCTTGTCAGGCCTGTCTTCCCTATGGTGTACTCGAAGGCCTTCATGATGGCCGTCCCCGCCACGCCCTTGAAGGTGGTCGGCAGCCCGGCGATATTGTCGGCTATTACGCGTCCCTGGCGGTTCGCCACGGAACCCATGGGTTGCCAAACGGGTTTGCCGGTGAGGACGTTTTTCACCTCCACGCAATCGCCGCCGGCGTAGATGTCGGGGTCGCTGGTGCGCATGTGATCATCGACGATGATCCCTCCACAGCTGCCCAGGGCCAGGCCGGCCTCCCTGGCGATTCCCACGTTGGGCCTGACGCCCACGGCCATGAGGACCATGTCTGCGGGGACCTCCCGTTTGTCGGTCTTCACGGCCTTTATCTCTCCGTTGCAGCCGGCGATCTCCAGGACCTTTTCGCCGCCGAAGAAGTTGATGCCCTTCTTCTCGAGGACAGCCCTGAGAAGATTGCCGAATTCCTGGTCCATCATCTGGGGCAGGGGCGTCTCGCAGAGGTCGACGATGGACACCTGGATACCCTGGTCATGGAGGGCTTCCACGACCTCCATCCCGATGAGGCCCGCTCCTATGACCACCGCGTTCCTGACCTTGCCGCTGTCGATGGCGGCACGCATGGCGAGCGCGTCGGGCATGTTCCAGAGGGTGAAGATCCTGGGCAGATCGGAGCCGGGAATAGGGGGCCTCAGGGGGCTGGCACCGGTGGACAGGACGAGCTTGTCGTAGGGGAACTCCTTCTCTTCGCCGTTATGCAGATCCAGGGCCGTGACGGTCTTGTTCCGCCTGTCGATCTTCGTGGCCAGGTGCTGGGTGTGCACGGTGACACGCTTGACCTTCCGGAAGAAGTTCTCGTCCCTGACCACTCCTATGGGGGTGGTCATGAGGTCCCGGTATTCCTTGACGACCCCGCCGACATAGTAGGGGAGGCCGCACCCCGCGTAACTGATGTATTCGCCCTTTTCAAGCACGGTGACGTCGGCTTCGGGATCGATCCTCATGAGCCTGGCCGCCGCCTTGCCTCCACAGGCTACACCGCCGATGATGAGCACCTTTTTGCTCTTCATGATTCATCCCTCCCAGGGGACAAGATTTCTTTCACTCCTTGGCAGAAGAAGCTGTCTGGAACCTCGGGATCTGGCGCAAGGTTATTATACCATGGGGGAGTATATCAAGACGGAATGAAGGCAAAGGATCAACCTGAAAAGAAACGGAGGAACCAGGGTCTTTTCTTGCGCAGGGCTTTTCGTACCTGGGGGATTTTTTTCCTGGCCTCTTCCTCCCCGGCCTTTATGAATCCGCCGGAGGAGAGGAATTCGCTCCAATCGCTGTCGCTCATGTCGGGGCAGAGGCATACGTCGGCTTTTTCGATCTGCACTCTCGACATGTAGATCCCCCGAATGAGATCGCAGCGGCGCATGATATTTATCATGCTGGGGTCCTCGAGGCTGGACATGGTGGCGGGGTCCACCGAAACGGCTATCACCACGTCGGCGCCCATCTTCAGGGCGGAATCCACGGGCACGGGCTCGCTCACTCCGCCGTCGGTGATGAGTCTCTTGCCGTCCTCCTCCGGGGGAAGGTAGCCTGGGATCAGGGCGCTCCTCCGGACAGCCTTCCTGATGCTTCCCTCCCGGATCAGGATCGTGCTCCCGGAGTTGAGGTCCGTCGCCACGGCGCCAAAGGGAATCTTCGTATCCTGGATGTCGCCGCGATCCAGTAGTTCTTTCAGGGCCTTGTCCAGGAATTCGGGTTTCATTATCCCCGGCCGGTGCCCCATGGAGCTCATGTAGATTCTCTGGGCTATGGTCCTGGCGAACTTCTGCAGCAGGTGGGAATCCTGGTCGGCATCGGCGGCTATGTACTTCATGCCGAAGGAGTCGTAATCCATGTCCTCGATGAAGCGTTCGTACCTTTCGATCACCGCCGAGGCATCGGGATTCTGGGCATACATGGCGCCCACGATGGCCCCCATGGACGTTCCGGCTATCAGGTCTAAAGGGATCCTTTCCTCTTCCAGCACCTTGAGGATGCCGAAGTGAGCGGCTCCCCTGGCGCCGCCCCCTCCCAGGGCCAAACCTATCCTGGACAAAATGGCCACCCCCTTTTCCATTTTATCCCTCTTCGCGCCACTATATTATCCCGAGGCTGCCCGAGGTGACCCACCGGCGACGGCATGGTCCGATCGATGGAGTATAAAGGTTGCGTCAAGGGCTGCGGCCCGCGACGGAAAAGCGGGATTGGGGTGACCCGGTGTGCGTGGGCTCTCGGGCTTTATACTCGGCCATTTCGACCGGTTACGTGCCGCCCGGGGGGCTTTGATGAGGCGAAGTACCTCGCCCGTATCGCCGAGATGGGTGTCAAGAGGCTGTTCGCATCGCGGGGGAATTGACGGGAATGGCCCTTTACTTATTCGCGATCTTCAGGAAAAGCCGCGCCTGAAGGAACGACCTTCACGGGGTGCACGGCGGGTGGCGACGTTGCCCCAGCGAGGGGATTCCTGAGGGGGACCCTCGCGGCCCCGGCGAAGGGGAACATCTGGTCGAGTGAAACCAGGAAAAAACTCTTTTCCCGCAGTTCCTTCACGATCAGCGGTAGGGCCTCCATGGTCCATTCCATACCCCCATGTAGCAGTATCACCGAACCGGGCCGGGTGGCCTTGACGACCGAGGCCGCAATCCGGCCAGGTGGCCTTGGGACCATATCCCTTCCGCTAACGTCCCATAGCACCGTGGTTAGGCCCAGTTCCTGGACGACCGCCAGGGCTTGCCCGTCCCATTTGCCTCCCGGCGGCCGGAAGAACCGGGGTCGCACCCCGGTGATGGCCTCGATGGCCTGGCTGCAGTAGATAAGTTCCTCGAAAAGGGTCTCATGGTCCAGTTGGGTGATGTCCCTGTGGGACCAGGAGTGATTTGCCACGGTGTGTCCCCTCGAGGCGAGGTCCTCCAGTATCTCGGGAAACTTGACGGCCTGGGTCCCGACGATGAAGAAGGTACCCTTGACGGAGAGTTCCTCGAGGATTTCGATAAGCCTGGGAGTAGTGAACTGGTGGGGGCCGTCGTCAAAGGTGAGGGCCACCGCGGGCACACTTCCGGGGCCGGAGCAGACCGGGCTGGGTAGCGCCCCGGCGCTGGAGGCGAAGCAGAAAAGGAGCACTGCCAGGAACGGGATGGACCGGAACCCCCGTGACATTCTCACAACCCCTTCTCGGACAAGGTAAAGGGACAATAATTCACCCGTCGGTCAAAGTCAAGAAAGATTTTAAATTTGGTCGGGAAGAGATCGGTATCGGACCTTCGGGGCAGGGTTATCGATCGGATCCTCCGCCCTTTACCCTTTTCATGGCGCCCGGCGGGGTCGGTGCTCTCGACTCGTTTTCCAGCATCAACTTCTCGAGTTCCTCCGCTGCCAGCTCCACCACGGGGAGGCATCTGAACCTGCTGTCCCTGTAAAGGTCCTTCAGGGGATCGCAGTTGATCGTGCCGTGCATCGCGGTGAACCTCTCCAGGAAGGTCCTGCAAAGATCATTTATCTCGGGGTTCTCGTGGGACTTCGTAGTGGTGAACCTGGCCGATAGGGCCGCGATGGACCCGGACAGGGCCCCGCAGCAGGTTGAGCCGATACCCATGCCGCCTCCGAAGCCGGCCATTATCCGAAGGGCCACGGGGTCGAGCCCCAGGTCGTATTCGTCATTGGCCGCGTAAAGGATGGTCTCGGCGCAGTTCATGTCCTCGAGAAGATAGTAGCGTCTGACCCTGTCGATTAGCATCTTGAAGCCTCCTGGATTTACCTGTTCTGCCTTCCCTTGAGATCTATCTTGCAATACTCGTGTTCCTTCAGGTCGCACCAGAGCATGCCCGCCAGGGGTTCGCCCACACCCGAGAGGAGCCTTATAGTCTCCGCCGCCTCGAGGGAGGCGACAAAGGCCGGTGTGAAGGGGGGGTTGCCCGTGATATCTTCCACGTCCTTTCCCCCTCCCGTAGCCAGCTCCCAGGGAGCCCTGTCGCCGGGAATGATCACGCAAGCCTGGCCCCAGAAACCCCCGATGGCACCGTGGACCATCGGTATGCCCAACTGGCGGCAGGCCGAAAGGAGCGTCGTCCGGGCCTCGTTGCTGTCGAGGGCGTCGACGGCGACCCGGCAGCCCTCGAGGATATCCGGCGCATTGTCGGCCGTCAGGAAGAGGTTCCAGGCTGTCACCTCCACTGCCCCGTTGATGGCTTCTATCCTCTTTTCGGCCTCGAGGGCCTTTGAAGCACCCTCGTTGTCCTCCCGGCATAGTGATTGCCTGTTGAGATTGCTGTCGCCGAAGACGTCGCCGTCGACGACGACGATCTCTCCGACGCCGGCCCTGGCCAGGATCTCCACTATCCAGCCCCCAAGACCCCCGCAGCCTATCACCGCGGCCCGGGAGGCCAGGAGCCTCGCCTGGCCTTCCAGGCCAAGGGTCCCCAGGCTGCGCTCGTAGCGGGTGGGGCAGATGCCCTTCTCACAGGCCCAGAGCTCGACCTTCCTGGCGGGGAGGCCGGCCTCCCGGGCCGCATCCCTACAGATCCGCCAAGGCACCAGGCGGTAAGCCCCTTTGGGTTTGCTCTTTGAGATTATCCTTTCCTGCCAGGTGGAGGGCATCGTCCGGTCCCCCTTGCCGTTTCTCGAATGATAGGGCATGAAACCGCGAAATAAGCATACCATCACGGGTTCCACGGAGGTGAATCAGTGTAAACTGTATTTGATCATTCTGACCTATCAAAAGCAGGAGGAGGGATCCCCTTGAAAAAGATTTTCGTTTCCGGGGCTTCCGGCAACGTGGGAAAACTGGTGGTGAGGAATGTCCTCGAGAGGGAGGGTCTCGAACTGGCCGGAGGATGGTGCCTCGAAGCGGGCCAGGATCTGGGTGTCCTGGCCGGCATGGCGCCGGCGGGGGTCGTATCGAGTGCCGACCTCGCTTCCGGCATCCGCGGCTCTTCACCCGATGTGGTCGTGGATTTCACCTCCACGGCGATCCTCATGGATAACCTCGAGATCTACGCCGAAGCCGGGGTGGACGCCGTCGTAGGGACCACGGGCCTCACCGAGGGGGATATGGCCCGGGTGGAAAAAATGGTGAAGGAGAAGGAACTGCGCTGGTCGGTGATCTCCAATTACGGCCTGGGGATAAACCTGGTGATGGACTTCATGAAATCCGCCCGGCAGTACTACCCCTATGTCGCCATCACCGACAGGCACCCCGCACGGATGGCCAACGCACCCAGCGGGACCGCGGCGACCCTGGCCGGCGCCGCCTCCGAGGGCCCCGTTGGAGAGGTGAAAAGCCGGGAGATCTTTCCCGGTGTCCTGGGGGCGAAAATATCAGGGGTGCCGGTGGCCTCCCAAAGGTTCCCTTACCCTAGCCCCTATTCCGAGCACGAGATCACCCTGGCGAGGCAGGACGAGGTCGTGAGGATTACAGTCCAGGATTTTTCCAGCGAGATCTACATGGACGGCATCTTCCTGGCCGTGGAGAAGATCAGCGCCCTCCCCCGCGGCACGCTCGCCCGGTCGCTGAAGGAATTGGACTGAGGCTGAAAGGGCTTTCCGGGCGAGCAGCGATCCCTTCGGCCGCTTCCGACAAGGAAATCGCCGAAGGCAATTTCAAAATCCTTTTTAGATATCCACGGGGATGAAGTGCCTGGCGATCAGGCCGATCAGGAAGGAGATCGCCGCGACGCCGAGGCTGATGGCCGCCATCTCCAGGAAAGCGGGCCTGAAGGGTGTTTCCTTCACCACCGACACGAAATAGGAGAAGAGAAGTATGACCATGAGAGCGTGGAAAAGGGACCACGACAGGGCGAAGTACACGCTTGCGGCGATGAAAAAGGGCGTCACCAGCAGCGCTACCGTCACCAGGTAGGCTATGCCTGTGTAGACCGCCGCCTTCAGCGGATTGAGGTCGCCGCTGTCGGTCCTCTGGGAGAGGAACTCCGAAGCGCCCATCGATAGGGTGGCGGCCACCCCGGTGATGAGCCCTGCGACCCCCACCACCCTGCCGTCGGCCAGGGCGAAGGTGAAGCCCGCCAGGGCGCCGGTCAGCTCCACCAGGGCGTCGTTGAGCCCCAGCACCATGGAGCCGATGTATTTGAGCCGCTCCTCGTCGAGAAGGTCTATAAGGGCTTTCTCGTGTTCCTCCTCCTCGTACATCAATTCCGCCGCCTCCGGCAGGATACCGGCCACGGAACCGTAGGTCTCCTCGGCTGAACCCTCGTTCCGCTCCATGATCTTTATGGCGAAGGTGACGCCGAACACATAGGCCAGCAGGAGGTACCAGAACATCATCAACCGGTCGGGAGCCTGGTCCATACCGGTGTAGCGCCGCCATACCCCGGCGTGCCGCTTCTCATCCTGGGCGATCCTTTCGAGGACCTCCCGGTTCTTCCCTTTCATTCTCCGGGAGAGACTTTTGTATACGTGGTACTCGGTGATTTCCGTTCTCTGGAAGGTCTTTATCTTTTCCATTATTTCCGGGGTGATTCCCTCTTTACCCATCGGTCGCTCCCTCCCTTGATCTCGCCTGTTCCCGGTCCAGCCCCGCACTTCGCCGGGTCATCTTTGCCGGGTAGCCCGGTTCCGTATAATATATCAGAAAGCGGCCCCGGGGCCTTGGGCCGCGGGTACTCATCCGGGCGTTCCCGGCGACGCCGAAAGCGGGGTGCCGGGTATGGTCGGCGCGCCCCTCACGCGCCGGGGTCTTCCCCTGTTCTACCGACCAGGGCCGCTGCCCTGGAACCGATATCGTCTATGACGGAATAGATGACCGGGACGAAGATCATCGTGACAAAAGTCCCGAATATCAGCCCGCTCGCGGCGACGATCCCCAGGGGGCTCATCCTCTCCAGGCCGACGGCCCACTCCATGACCAGCGGCGTTAAACCGATTATAGTCGAGGTGACGGTCATCAGGATCGGCCTCGTGCGGGTCTTGACCGACCTGACGACGGCCAGGGTTCGCGAAGCCCCCCGCTTCCTGGATTCAAGGATGAAATCCACCAGGAGGATGCTGTTGTTCACGACGGTCCCGGCGAGGAGGATGAACCCCATGGCGGCGTTCATTGACATCGATTTGTTGAAGAGAAGAAGCCCCCACAACCCCCCCGCGACAGCCGGCGGGACGATCGAAAGGATCGTCAAAGGGTAAAGGAAGGACCTGAAAAGGGAGACCAGAAGGAAATAGAGGAGCACCACCCCCAAAAGGAGGGCCTTGCCGAGCATGGCCATGCTCTCTCCAAGGTCAGCCGAGCTCCCCGCGACCTCGATGGAGTAACCGTCCGGGGGCTGAATACCCCGGAGCCGAAGTTTCACCTCGCTCGTCACATGCTTGATGGTGCGGCCCCTGTTGACCCCGGTGATGTCTATGGTGTTCCTCAGCCTTTCCCTGGTGATGAGGGGCGCTTCAGGGACGGTGCGCACCCTCGCGAGGGCCGAAAGGGGCAGAAGGCCGTCCCCGGTCACGATGGTCACATCCAGGATATCCTCCTCTTTCTCCAGGTACCGGTCCCCGTAAAAGACCCTCACCGGGATATCGGAGAAAGAGGGGACTTTCAGGTAGGTGGCGGTGCGGCCGTTCAGGGCCGTGCCCACTTCACGGGCGATGTCCGTCGGCGAAGTGCGGTACCGCGAGGCAAGGTAGGGGTCGACCTCGATATTCCGGGTCTCCTTCTCTATGAACCAGCTCTGGTGTACGTCCCCCAACCCCTTTACGCCCTCCATGGCGGACACCGCTTCCCTGGCGAGGCTATCCAGCAGGGGCGCATCGGGGCCGCTGATGATCACATCGAGCGGGGCCTTGGTTGTGGCCCTCGGCGTGGCGCCGTACTCGGTGAGCCTTGACCATCGCAGCCCGTCGATACTTTTGAATTCACTCCTCCAGCGGTCCAGGATCTCCCAAATGTTCTCCTTCCGCTTTGAACGGTCCACCATGAGCACCTTGATCCGCCCGGCTTGGGGAGTTGAACCGCCCCCGAAGCTGGGCGACCCAGGCTCTGAGCCCACCTGCGATGAAAGGGACAATACGTGTTTCTCCTCGAGGATCTTCTTTTCCATGGCGGTCAGGGTCTTCTCGACGGCTTCCGGAGATCTTCCAGCCGGGCTTTCGAACTCGATGAAGGCAATGCCCGTGTCCATGGGGGGCATCATCTCCCCTCCCAAAAGGGGCATCACCAGGCGAAGGGTCAACAGGAAGAAAAGGGCGAAGGCCGCGACCGTCAGGCCCCGGTGCCTCAGGCTGACTTTAAGCAGTTCGATGTAAAAGGTGACGACTTTTTTCAATATCCCATCGAACCAGGAGGTGATCTTCCGGAGTACGCCTGACGGGCGGGGTCCTTTCCCCTCCAGCACGAACCCGGCCAGGAGGGGGATTATCGTGAGCGCCGCCACGAGGGAGGCGGCCAGCGTGGCGAAGAGCACCATGTTGAGGGGCCTGAGCACCCGGCTCGTGTAGCCGCTGGAACCCATGACGGGGAGAAGGACGATAATGGTGGTCAGCATGCCGGCCGTCACGGAAAGGGCCACTTCCTTCGCCCCGGCCACGGCCGCGCCGCGTGGGTCCTTCATGCCCGTCGCCTCATGGACCCTGAAAATATTCTCCAGGACCACGACCGAAGCGTCGACCACCATCCCGACGGCGACGATCATTCCCGTGAGGGTCACCATGTCGATGGTGTAGGGGCTGGCCCAGATAACGGCGAGGCCGAACAGGAATGAAAGGGCGATGCTGACTGAGGATACCAGGGCCGCCGCGAGGTTGCCCAGGAACAGGAAGTTCACCACCACTATCAGGATTATCGCCTGTACCAGCGATCCGTACATGCCGGAGATGTTGAGTTCGATGAGGGGCTTCTGGCTGTCGGTCACCTCGATCCGCATGCTCCTGAAGCGGGACTCCAACTCCGGGATGAGGTCCATGACCGCCTTCACGACCCGAATGGTATCGCTTCCTTCGGCCCTCAGCACATTCACCGCGATGGCCGGCCGCCCGTTCCCGTGATAGAGGCTCCTTTGGGGCATCTCGCCTATCCCGACACGCGCTACATCCCTGAGGGTCACCGCGCCGCCTTCCGGTGAGGCGATCACGGTATCCCCTACTTCATCGACCCCGGGGAAAAGCGAGTCCAGGGTGAAATGGATCTCCGCGCCCTCCACGGTCAAGCGTCCGGCGGGAGCGGAAATGTTCTGCTTGGCGATCGCCCCGATCAGGCCTTCGAGAGAAAGGCCCGAAGCGGCGAGGAGATCCCTGTCGACCGATACCTCGACGGAAGGGCGATGGCCTCCGAAGACCTCGACTTCACCCACCCCGGGGATCCGTAGCAGTTCGTCCCTGATGACGTGTTCCGCAAGCAAGCGGATCTCGGAGAGGGTCGGTCCCCCTTCGTCAAGGGGGGACAGGGCCAGGGTTACCGCCGGCGCGGTGCGGCTGGTGATGCTGTAGACCAGGGGTTCCGCCGTTCCGGCCGGGAACCTCGGCGTTACGGCCGCGAGGGCGTTCCGGACCTCCGTCACAGCTTCGGACACCTTTTTTCCGTAGGCGAACTCCGCCCGGAGCGAAGAAACGCCGTCGGCGGTCGTGCTGGTCTGGTTGGCCAAACCGTTGAGGCCGCTGATCTCCCGCTCGAGGGGCTCCGTTACGGTCCTGGCCATCTCCGGGGCCGAAGCCCCTTCCCTGACGGTAACGACCAGCACCTGCGGAGGCGTGGTGTCGGGGAAAAGGTCCCTGGGGGATGACATCACACCGGCCAGGCCCAGGACGCCCACGGCGCAGGCCAGGGCAAGGACAAGGTAGGGATGCTCGAGAGACCACTTGGCAAGGTTCATTCTTCGCTCACCTCGCGGCCCTCGGATAACGCCGCCCACCCGAAGGGGCTGTTCCGGACCACGTGATCGCCCTCGGAGAGGCCCCTGACGGCGGACATTTCCCCGTCGGAGGCCACCACGATCACCTCCTGCTTGTTCAGCCTGCCCCCGGAGACCGTGTAGACAAAAGAACTCTCCCCGGCCCGTATGACCCCTTCCGCCGGTATGGTGATCACGTCTTCGTAAGTGCCGAGGGTGACATCGATGGTCAGGGAGACCCCCCGCCCGTACGCCTTCGGCGCGGCATCGCCCGGGTCCTTCTCGAGCGTCGCCTCAACGCGCCCCATCCTGGCCGCGTCGACGGAGGGCGAGACGCGGTCGACCCGGCCCGTGACCGAAGTCCGGCCGAAGGAGCCCGATAGGGGCTGACCGATCCTGATCAGTCCCAGGTCTTCCTGGGGAACCCTGAAGATTAATCTCCACCCGCTCCTGTCCTCCACGGTGAAAAGGGCCTCCCCCGGCCTGGCGAGGTTCCCCGGCTCCGCCCGGCGGGCGGTCACGGTGCCGTCGAAGGGACTCCTGATGGAGAAAAGCGCCAACCTCTCCTGGAAGGCGGCCGCCTCGGAAGCCAGGGAACCCTGCCTTTCCTTCAACGCCCGTATCCTGCTTTGGATCTCCTTGAATGCCGCCTGGGCCTCCGCTTCTTTCAGGGAAGCCATCTCCAACTCCGATCTAGCTATGGCGCCTTCAGAAAACAGGAAGGCCGCCCGCCCGGCCTCTTCACGCCAGTAGGCCGCGTTCTTTTCGATGGAGACCTTCCGCATCCTCAGTCCCTCCATCTCGGCCTCGGCCTCGGAAATGCGGGACTTGGTGGCTTGGAACTGGTACCCCGCTTCAGAACCGTCCAGGGCGGCGAGGAGTTCCCCGGATGAGACCTCATCGCCGATGTCGACGAAGACCTCGTCGATACGGGCCGTCACCTGTGAGGCGATCTCCGCCGCCGCGAGGGGCTCCATCGTCGCTAGGTACCGCTTCTTTTCCGCCAGGCTGCCCCTGGCGGCGACCGCAGTCGTCACCTTCAGAGGGCTCGGGTGGAATTCCGCGGCGCTCTCGATCTGGCTTGTCCGTAACCTGAGCAGGATCATCGCGCCGGCTACAAGCACGACGAGGACAAGGAGCCATGGTTTTTTGACCAGGTTTCTGATCCTAGTATTCACCGGATCCGCCTCCCATCGCGAAGGTCAGCCTTGCCGCGGCGATGGCACCCTCCGCCAGCGCGGCATCCCGCCCGGCGCGGGCCGACAGCCATGCCGCCTGGGACGAAAGCACGTCGGTGGTCGTCCCCTTGCCCGACCGGAACCTCAACTTTTCTATCCGGAGGGCCTCTTCGGCCGCCCTGACCGCCGCCTCCGTTACAATGATCCTCTCCCGGGCGAATTCGTAGGCCCGTACAGCCTCGGAGACCTCGAAGTAAACCCGGGAAGCCATCTCGCGGACCTCCGCTTCCGCGGCCGCCGCTTCGGAGGCCGCCTGGCGCCTCCTTGCCGAAGAGAGTCCCCCATCGAGAAGGGGTATCTCCACGGCCAGTTCCACGTCAGTCCTGGATTCGCCGAACCCGTTGGAAGTGCCCCTGTATCCATGCAGCCCCCTGAGGAAGAACTCGGGGTTTTTCGACGCCAGGGTCGCGAGAACACCCTCCTTGCCGGCCGCCGCTTTGTCGAGGGCGGCTTTGTAATCCGGCCTTTTTTCAAGGGCTTTCGAGGCCCTATCCTCGACGCTGAGGTCATCGATGTCCGGTGTTTCCGGGAAAGGGCCTTCCAGGTCAAAATCCTCGCCCTTGCCGTCGACCCCGGTTATTAAGAGGAGGTCCTCCTTGAGGCTTTCCAGTTCATGTCTTGCCCCCAGCAACCGTTCCCGCGTCAAAGCCAATTCCGCGTCCATCCTGAGGGTATCGACCCGCGCCGCTTTGCCGGAGTCGACCATGGCCTGCACGTCCTCCCCATGCTGGAGCAGTGATCCCAGCGATGCTTCCAGCGCCCCGATACTTTCCTTGACGGAAAGGGCCATGAAAAAGAGGCGTTCCACGTCGTAACGCAGTTTCTGTTCCTGCCTTTCGAGAGAACCCCTAGCGGCCTCCAGCAGTTTCCGGTCCGCCATGGTCCTGTGCCTCGTCTTTCCCCCGTCCCAGAGGGGTATCTCCAGGACGACCGATGCCTCGGTGAAGGCGTCGCCGTAGACGCCCTTCTCGCCGTCATATCGCGCCGGCCAAAGCCTTTGCTGCTCCCCAGCGGCAAGGTATTTCCCCACGGCGAAAAGCTTCGGCCCCATTTTCGCCAGGGTCTCGTCGACCTTCGCGGCGGAAACATCCACCCGATGCCTGAGAGCCTCGATGCCGCGGTTTCCGGATAGAGCCGCGTCAAGGCATTTCTCGAGCGTCAAGGGTTGTGCGTCCGAGGCCGGGGCCGCGACGGATCCGAGCAAAAAAACGGCAGTCATCGCCGCTCCAAGGAGGTAATAAGATACAGTCCTCAATCTCATTATTTCACCTCGCAAAAGTGAATAGTCATTCGCTATAGTGAAAAATTATTTCAGCCCACAAGGTCCTTGACATATTGTCGCCAGGCCTTTCCGGCCAGGGGAGCGAGGTGGACATCGCCGCCGCTGATGGCCGTCATGACCGCTGTATGCTGGATGAGGCTCACGAATACCAGGGCGGCCTCCCCCGGGTCGGTATCGGGGCCGACCCTCCCGGTCTTTATCGCTTCCTTCATGATGTCGGCCACGGCTTCCCTGAAGAATTCGTGAATCTCCAGGACCCGGCGCCGCATCTTGGGGTCGCCGAAGGCGGCATCCTCTGAAAGGACCAGGAGAGGCATCCCCGGGGATCCCCCGATCATCTTGAGGTGTTCATCCATGATGAACACCAGCCGCTCCAGGGGATCGGGGGTTTCCTCGCCCGACCGGGCGAGGTGGTTCTCGAGGGACGCCCGGATGCTGTCGACGATAGCGAGGACCAGTTCCTGCTTACTGGAGAAATGCCGGTAGAGCGCGGAAGGGACGAGGCCCACTTTTTGGGCGATATCGGGCATCCTCAAGTTTTTGAGCCCCTTCTCCCCGATGAGGCCGAGGGCCGCGCTGATGATCTGCTCCCTTCGTATTTCCGTGTCCAACCTGACCGCCATCTATCATCATCCTCCTAAGTGAATGATCATTCACATTATAACCCTGTTTTTCCTCTTTGCAAGGGGGTCATTGTTTTCAAGGCTCCGAGTGGCGTGAATTACCGGGGGAAGGCTCTGGTGTTTTCCTGGGTACTGATCGGCCCCTTGTCGCCGGGGGAGGTCAAGATCTTGCTGAAGGAAGCCGATGAAAGGACGTACCGCGGGGGTTCCGTCGACGAGGAGACCAACTGGGACGCCCCGAGCACCCTCCAGGTACAAAGGCCGGACGGTCATGCTCTACCTATGATGTTGACGGGCTGGTAGTCATGGCCGAACCCGTGGCTGATGTAGGGGCTTTCGACGGGGTTTCCTTAAGACCTTTTACCCTGTTCAACAAGCAGCCCCGGAGGGTTTTAATTCCTTCCGGGGCTGCCTGCTGTTGTGGGGGTAATGAGTACCGAGCGCATGTGGGGGGTTACTTTTTACCTGAACCGGGCCGCGTGTCTCTAGGGACATCCACTTTCCACATTCCCTGTTTCGCCATCGTTGCATAAGGGGACCGTCTCGTTAGGGCTATTCATTTCGGATCCGCCCCCCTGGGCTTCAATCCTCGCGAGGTCGGCCTTGTACCCGGCTTGGAGGTTCAACCAGAAGGTCGCCTTTATCCCCAAGACTTTCTCCAGCGCCACCGCCGCGGGAGCCGAAAGGGAGGCACGGCCCTGAACTATCTCCTGGACAGTCTTTTTTGTTATGCCCGTTCTGTCGGCCAGTTCCTTTTGGGACATGGAATTGGCCTCCAACACTTCCTGAAGCGTTTCTCCGGGGTGAAACGCGATATCAGAAAGTTCAAAGGGAAACGTTCTTTTAGTCATGGCAGTTTTCCACCTCGACGACCAGGATGCTCGTTATTCGTGAGATATCGATCTCGCCTCTTTCCCTCCTTGGCAGGGGATTATCGTTGGGTTCGAAGATGGTACTGAAGGGAACCCTGATCCCTTAAGGGGTGACATTACTCCCTTCCTTTCAGAAGGGGACCTTGCCCCATTCCTTCAGGAATGGGACCTCGCCCCTGTCCGGCCACAGTTTTGAGTTCGAGAGTGTCAAGGGACAGGGAAAATGTCATGGGTTAGGTACCAAAAATGGACAGGAAAAATGTCATCCCCCCCCTAGGGTATCTGCTCAAGAGAATGCTCATGGATCCTCTTTCTGCTAACCCTCTTTTCGT
>JAAYIZ010000173.1 GCA_012523215.1 Thermovirga sp. | reverse complement strand
TGGCTTTTCTGAGCAAAAGGGTTTTGCCCGAAGCCACGGGTCACATGTTGCTCGCGATAATATTATCCTCGTCGTTCCTGTACGAGTTGATCGGGCCCGTGAGCGCCAAGATCGCCCTGATCTACTCCGGCTCCATCCAGATGGAACAGATAGAGGAGTGACCCCCGGACGGCCTCAATCCGTGCCGGGGCGAGGGGGCTGGTCGGGCTTGAAGTCAAGGGCGACGGAGTTGATGCAGTAACGCATACCCGTCGGGGGAGGCCCATCGGGGAACAGGTGGCCTAGGTGCGCGTCGCACCTGGCGCAGAGCACTTCCACCCTGGTCATGCCGTGGGACCGGTCCTCCCGGGTCGAAACGCTTTCGGGCGACAGGGGTTCAAAAAACCCGGCCACCCGCTTCCGGAGTCATACTTTGAGTCCGAAGTGAACAGGCCGTTCCCGCAGTTTGAGCAGAGGTAGGTTCCTTTTTCCCCGTGGTTGTAGTATTTTCCTGAAAAGGGCGGTTCCGTTCCGCCTCCCCTGGTGACCCTGAACTGTTCGGGTGTGAGGAGGGACTTCCATTCCTCCTCAGTATGGGTTATTTTATTCTGGGACAAGACGGCACCCTCCTTGAGATCCCCTGGTGGCTCGCTTTAGAGTCTTGGCAGATACATCCAGAGGAGAAGGGCTACAACCGAAGGAATAGGGCTATAAAACGTCCCTTTGGTCCCCTCGGATACTCCATGTAAGGGTACATTTGAGATTTTTACCATTTTATCATTCCCGGCGGGTTTCCTCCCCGGTTATTCCCCGCCGCCTGATCTGGGGGAATTTTATGGACTGGGCCTTAAACTTTTTCCTTCTGTTTCTTATCGGAATACCGGGGTGGCTGCTTTTCCGGGCCTTCCGGATACCCGCTGCCGTAATGGTTGGAGCCATGGTCTCGGCGGCCTTCTTCGCCGTCAAGGGGTGGGTTGTGCCGGCGATCCCTGAAGGGGCGAATATGCTTTTCCAGGTGGCCCTGGGGCTCTTTGTCGGGATTCGTTTTAGCAGCAGAACCGGCAGTGACCTAGTAAGCAGCCTGCGTGTTGCTCTCCTTGCCGCGGTCTGGTGGATAATATTTCCCCTTGGCCTTGGCTGGGTGATGAACCGATGGTCCGATCTTGGGTTGGCGACCTCCATCCTTGGGACGGTGCCAGGGGGCATCGCCGAGATGAGTTTGCTGGCCTTCACCCTTGAGGCCGACGTTGCTCTGGTGGCGTTGATGCAGTTCTTCCGTGTTTCTTCGATCCTCTTCGTCACGCCGGTTCTTTTCGGAAAGATTGGTAAAATCCCCGCCGCAACCGATAACGGATACTCCTATGCCGTGAACAGCAAGAACGATGTCTTTAAACAGTCGGGCAAACCCGCGCTTAAGTCTGGCAGTCGGATCCTGACAATATTCATTGCTGCGGCGGGTGGTATTTCATTCAATTGGTTTGGAGTTCCCGTTGGTGGGTTCATAGGTTCAATGATTTTCGTTGCTATCGCAGCCGCATGGGGTCTACCCATCCGGCCCTTGCCGGTTATGGTGAGGCACGTGGCTCAACTAGGACTAGGCTCGATAATTGGACTTTTCGCAACCCCCGAAACGTTTTCGACGCTGTACGGCATGTTCCTGACCATCCTGGTTACTACTGCTGGCATGTTGGTCTGGGGTGTTATACTGGCCTTCATTGTGAGGGGCATCAACCAGTGGAGCCTCATGACTTGTCTTTTAGCCACCTGCCCGGGGGGGATCACCCAGATGTCCTCCATCGCTGAGGACCTCGAGGCTGACCCTATCAAGGTGAGCCTCCTGCACCTCGTAAGGCTCTTGACCATTTACGTCATCCTCCCCCCTCTTATCAAGGCGCTGGTCTAGAGGATTCTCTTCTTCTTCCAAGGGGGTTTGGGATAAAATTCGAGAAGGGGCATCCCCTCAGTGAGACAGGAGATTATTAGATGAAGATCGAAGAGTTCAAACTCGAAAGAACTCTGGCCAGGTTTCAGAACAAAGTGGAGTATGACCTCAGCGATTCGGGTACATACCCTATGTTCATCCGCGAGATCCTTTCGCCGGAGGAAATAGAAGAGGCCTACAATAACCTGCACCTGAAATATGTTCACACCGCCGGGACAGAACACCTCAGAAAGGCCGTCGCTTTCTTCTACGAGGGGATCCCTCCTCGGTGTTCATGACGAACGGGTCGGCCGAGGCCCTCTTCCTGATCGCCTGGGGGCTCATCGAGCCGGGGGACGAAGCCGCCTTCATGATTCCCAACTTCATGCTCCTCTCCCACGTGGTGGAGTCCAACGGCGCGGTGGTCCGAAACTTCAGACTTGACCCGAAGCAAGGTTGCTCCCTCGACCTGGACAGCCTGAAAAGGGCACTCACGCCTAAAACCAAACTCATCTGCGTCTGCAACCCCAACGACCCCACTGGGACGGTCCTCTCGAGGGAGCAGATGGGGCAGATCGTCGAAGTCGCCTCGGAAGCCGGCGCCTACCTCCTCTCTGACGAAGTGTACCGAGGAGCTGAGCAGATCGATGAGATGACACCAAGTTTCTGGGGCATGTACGATTGTCATCAGCGGACTCTCCAAGTCCTTTGGGCTGCCCGGCCTCAGGATAGGCTGGGTGACCGGCCCCAGGGAGATAACTGAAATGTCATGGTTCTACCATGATTTCCTTTCCACCACGGTCACGACTTTCAGCGACTACCTTGCCACGAAGGCCCTTGAACCCGGAATGCGAGAAAGAATCTTCGCCCGCAACAGGAGCATCGTCCGGCGGAACCTGGCCACCTTTACCGAATGGGTCAACAGCCATGGGGGCATGCTTTCCTTCACCCCTCCGGCGACCGGTTGCTTTGCCTTCGTCAGGTATGACCTTCCCGTCCCATCCTGGGACCTCGTGATGGACATGGTCGAAAATAACAGCATCTTCGTCATCCCGGGCAGTTGCTTCGGCATTGAGAATCATCTTAGGCCGAATTTCGGCGTCGACAAGCCCCGCCTGGAGGAAGGGTTGAAGAGGGTTGACAGGGCCCTGTCAAAATACCTCTGATCCGGGTCTTTTTTACATCTACCTCTTAAGGTGCTCTGATGAGTCCTACTACTGCGGTATTGCCCGGGATCCCCAAAGGCGCCTCCGGCAGCATAACGAAGGCAGGGGAGCCAGGTACACCGCTTCCCGCCGGCCGGTGGAGCTCATCTATGCCACGTCCCGTGGTTATTCGCGGGCCCAGGCCCAGGTTATCGAGAGGAAGGCCAAGATGAAGCCGAGAGACCAAAAGCGTTCCTACCTTGAGGCGACCGATGTCCAGGAAGACAGGGGAACCGGC
>JAAYIZ010000172.1 GCA_012523215.1 Thermovirga sp. | reverse complement strand
TTGCTGACCGGACCATGTGACCACCACCTTCTCTTGAGAAATGCCAAGGACCTTTCCCAGGCCCCCGCCGAAGGTCATCCCCCTCCTGAGGATGACGCCCTCGCCGAAACCTTCGATATCGGCCACGACGGCCGCGTCCTTTTCCCTGATCAGCACCGCCTTTATCCACATCTCGGGCGGCGCCGGCGCCGAGGCGGAGGCCACCTCGTCCCCCTCGGCCGCCTCCGGTTCCGACGGGGAAAAGGGCCTTCGGGCCAACGTGGCGGCCATGATCGTCAACTGGGTGCTCCCCGAGCGGGCCAGCACGGCGTTTCTGAAGCCGGCGGCCGTCTCCTGCAGGGAGGCTATCTCCTTTTCCACGGCGGCCCCGCCGGCCGGCGGCGGAGGGAGGTCCCTGGCGTGGGCGGTGATCACCATCCGCCGGAAGAGGAACCCCGACCACAGGATGCCGCCGATGAGCAGCAGCGCCAGCAAAACCCTGAACCACCGGGGAAAGCGGTTGCCCTCCACGATGTCCTTCCACAGCTCCCGCGATGTGCCAAGCCACGTATCGGGTCCGGCCATCAGTGGTCACCTCCCGTGTCCAGGGTCGTCTCGAGGAGGGCCCTGCCCTTCACGCGGCCCGGCTCGTCGGCCTCGATGCTGACGCTTTTCATCCTGACGGCGCTTCCCATGCCCCTCCAGTCGGAGAAGACGCCCAGGACCGAGTAGTAGGGCCCCAGGAAGTCCACCTGCACCGAGGAGGTGCCGGCGACGGGTTTGGAGGGCTTCATGCTGTTGACCTGGATGCCGTTTTTGGCCAGTTCCCTCTCCACGGAGGAATAAAAGGCCACCTGGTCGGGGGGAAGGCTCACCCGGTAGGCGCCTATCTCCTCGTTGGTCTTTTTATAGGCCTGGAGCAGGCTGGACTTGTTCTGGATGTCCGCCTCGAGGACTCTCTCCCTGGTCCTCAGTTCCACGATGAGCCTCCGCTCCTCGTTCACCCTCCGGGCGAAGAGGACCTGCCCGACCAGGACGAAAAGGACCAGCAGGACCCCAAGGAGCGACAGGACGACCCGCTTGCGGGGCAGCGCGAAAACTCTCATCGGGAGGCCACCTCCCCCAACTCCGCGGGCTCGTCCCTTCCGGGGGCGATGGACATGATGTCCCTGATGCCGCAGTCCAGCGAAAACCGCACCGAGGCGCCGCTCTCCTGGCGGACCCTGGTCGTGACGGGGAAGCCCACGGAACTCACCACCGAGGCCTCCGAGAGGGCCCTGCCGAAGGAGACCACGTCGTTTTCCGTGTAGGCGAAGCCCGACAGGGCCGCCTTCCCCGGGGAAAGGCCCGCCTTCTGGAGCCACACGCCGGGGGGCAGGGTCCGCTCCAGGACGCCCAGGAACTCCACCGAGGGCAGTTCCTTCTGGAGCAGGACCAGGGCCTTGCCGAAGTCCTGGTAGAGGGCCTGCTGCTTTTTCAGCTCCGTGCCCAGTTTGCCGCTCTGCTGAAGCATCCTTTCGATGTTCGACGCCAGCTCCATCCTCTCGGCCCTCAGGGACCGGGAGAGCACCAGGCCGTAGATGAACGTGACGGCCGACACGCCCACGAAGAGGACGACGAGGACCAGCGCCACCGTCCTCTTGAGCTGCACCGGTTTCCTCTCGGACTCGATGTAATCGATGGGCCGCAGGTCGAGTTTGAGGCTCATGGCAGGCTCCTCAGGGCCAGCCCCAGGGCGGCCTCCCAACCGGCCCGTTCCTCGGGCGCTCCCACGATGCCCCACTCCTTCCAGGGATCGGACACCGTGACGGGCACGGCCGTCACGGCCTCGATGGCCTCTTTCAGCTCCTGCCGGGCGGCGAAGTCGCCGGCCAGGATTATCTCGTCCACCTTCATCTCGCGGAACTGGCTCCCCAGGTAGGTGAAGGTCGAGGAGACCTCCCGGGCGACGGCGGCAAAGGGCGCCCCCGGCCCCGGCGGCGGCTCCCCGCCCACGAGGAGGGTGCGGTAGAGCACGCCGTCGCCCCCGAAGCCGACCACTATCTGGGAACTGTTCTTCCCCACGGAGACCACCATGGACCCCTCGGCGGCGCGGAGGCCGCTCCCCCGGGCGCAGCGGTAGAGGGCCACGTTGGCGGGCTCCACGGCGGCCACCCTTATGCCGGCCCTGCGGGCCGTGTCCAGCAGGGAGTTCACCACGTGGAGCCTCGAGGCGGCCACCACGTACCGGGCGCTGTCACGGGCTCCCTCGCCGGTGGTGCTTATGGGGCCCAGGTCGTAGGTGGCGTCGGAGTAGGGGAAGGGGAAGTACTTGTCGAAGTCCCACTTGAGGGCCTCGCGGGCGTCGGCGGTGTCCATGGCCGGCATCTCCACGATGCGCAGCAGCACGTCCCGGGAGGGCATGCCGATGACCACCGGGTCGGCCCAGCGGCCGCCCAGGGACTCCTTCATCCCCAGGAGGTGGGCCTCCAGGGAGTGGGCGTCGGCGATCATCTCCTGCTCGATGGCCACGCCCTCGATCCGGCGCTCGGAACTGACCGACACGGCGAGGTCGCCCGGCGAGCCCTCCAGTTCGATGTACCGGATGGAGCCCGTGCCCAGGGAAAGCCCCGCCGTCGATACGCT
>JAAYIZ010000171.1 GCA_012523215.1 Thermovirga sp. | reverse complement strand
GCGCAACAGCGATTACCTCCTCGATCGGGGGGCGGCCAGGACCCTCTACGACTACCGGCTCGCCGCCGAAAAAGCCGAGAACCTTCATTCTTCCCGCGAGGAGAGGGATCGCCTCCTGGGGGCGGCGAAAAGAATAGCCCGGCCGCTGGCGGGGAGGGACATCGTCAGGAAGATTATGGAAATCGTAGGTCAGTAAAAGACAAGGCTTCGATGCTCTTTTTTGGGGTTGTTTTTCATACCCGTCACTTACCGCTACCGCCAAGGCCCTTGAAGGTCCTTTTCGTGTATCATCGATGGTGAGGTTCTTTTTCGGAGGTGTTGATTTTGAAGATAGACCCCCAGATGACCGATGTCCTTCTGGCTGCCCGCTTTCTCCAGGGGAGGATTCGCCGCACCCCGACGGAGCGATCGGAGCTCTTGAGCAGGCTCACCGGGGGCGAGGTGTTCCTGAAGTGGGAGAACCAGCAGATCTGCGGCTCCTTCAAGATCCGCGGCGCCCTGAACAAGATGTACAGCCTCACCGCTGAGGAAAGGGGCAGGGGTGTGGTGACAGCCTCCAGCGGCAACCACGCCCAGGGTGTCGCCATGGCGGCCCGGGCCCTCTCTACCAGGGCCGTGATATGCGTCCCCGGCGTCTGTCCTGAAACGAAGCAGGCAGCCATCAGGAGGCTGGGTGGCGACAAGGTGGAACTGAAGGTTACGGGCCATTTCTACGACGATGCCGAGGATGAGGCCCATCGTCTCCAGCAGGAGCAGGGAATGACCTATATATCCTCCCACGCGGATCACTACGTCATCAGCGGGGCAGGAACCCTGGGCCTGGAGATGATCATGGACGAACCGGAACTGGACATGATCATCGTCCCTGCCGGCGGTGGAGGGCTGATAAACGGTGTCGCCATCGCAGTGAAGGCCCTCAATCCCGACACCCGGATATGGGGGGTCCAGTCCGTGGCGTCGAACCCCTTCGTGGTCTCCTGGCCGGGAGGGAAGGTCCTCGAGGTGGCCTACCAGGATTCCCTGGCCGACGGGCTCACGGGTTTGATACCCCAGAGCCTGCTGGACCTCGCCAAGAAGAAGGTGACCGGATTCGTGGACGTCGAGGAGGCGGATATAGCGAAGGCCATAGCCTTCCTCCACTCCAATCACCACCAGGTGGTCGAGGGTTCGGGGGCCGTGGGGGTGTCGGCCGTCATGACCGGCAGGATCCCCGTGAAGGGTTTGCGGGTGGGTGTGGTCATTTCCGGAGGCAATATAGATCATCCCCGCCTCCTGGAGATCTTGAAAGAATATACAGATTGAGAAGACTCGCTGTTTCACGTGAAACAGGGGCGCCACGGGCGCCCCTGTTTTTTATTCCCCGGTGCTTTCCCCCGTCGGGATGCTGATCGTCACCTTGTGGCCCCTATCATCCTGCCGGGTCTGGCCAACGCCGTCGGATTCCGCCATGGGCCGGACGGCTCCCTGGGGAGGCGCGACCCTGAAGCAGGTGAAGAGGGGATTGGACCAGGTCCCTTCCACTCGGAAACTGCTCTCTCGGAAGTCCTGCTTCCCCAGCCCCCCCACTACCCCGCCGATGAGCCCTTCCAGGATGGCCTCGGGCGAAGCGGAGCCCGCGACGGCCAGCCCCTGGATGGCGCCCAGCAGTGTATTCAGGGCCTGCACGTTGACGAGGCCGGAGCAGTAGAGGTTGAGGTTGCCGCCGGGCCCGGCCGCCCCGTCGACGGTGAGGTAGCGGTAAAGGGCGTCGTCACCATGGGCGGTGGCCCGGCTTCCCGGGAGGAGGGTCACGACGTTGCCGTCGACTTTGAAGTTGGCATCGATCATCCTGTAGCGTAGGGAGGACACACCGTAAGCCGAGGAGATGGCCTTGATGGCCTTGAAGCCCGATATCTCCCCCTCGGCGGCAGTGAGGTTCCCCCCGCCCGTCACGAGGACGTGTTTTCCGAAGGCTCCCGAAAGGTTCAGGTCGAGGTCGCCCCTCCCGGTGATCCTGCCCTCCAGGTCGGTGACGGC
>JAAYIZ010000170.1 GCA_012523215.1 Thermovirga sp. | reverse complement strand
GTTCCGGAAGTAGCGGCCAGGTCCGGAGCCCAGGCCGGGAAAACACTTAAGGGTTTGAAATCCCTGGGCGACAGCCTTAAAAAACTTGCCCCCGATTTCCTCCTGGTCCTTGACCCTCACGCCGCTACCGACAGGACGCTGACCTTTGTGAATGCCGGGAGATTCCTGGGAGACCTTGGCGAATTCGGAGCCCGGTCCATATCCCTGTCTCTCCCGGGTGCCGGGGAAGAGGGCGAAGCGCTTTTCGAGTTCCTTTCTACCTCCTTTCCTTCCAAGATCTACAGCCCCACCGATCATGACCTCGATTACGCTGCAGTGGTATCGCTCCACTTGCTGCGCCCGGTCCTGGACCTGATCCCTCCGATGATCCTTGTCAATCCCGTCACGTTGGACTACAGGCAGGCTTACGAACTGGGGAGGCTCCTCAGGCGGTACCCCTCTGAAAAGAAATGGGGGCTTCTCGCGAGCGGGGACCTTTCCCACAGGCTGACCAGGGATGCTCCTTCGGGTTTTCACCCCGATGGGCAGTTGCTCGACCGAACGATCGTGGAAGCACTTCGGGAGTCGTCACCGGATCCGATTTTCAACCTCGCCGAGGCGGTCATTCGAAACGCGGGCGAGTGCGGGCTTCGGTCGGTCCTCGCCCTTATCGGTCTTTCGCTGGGAGAGGAGATCAGGTTCCTGTCCTACGAAGCCCCCTTCGGCGTTGGCTATGCCTCCGCGTTTTTGATATGTTCCGGGGAGGAGTCCTGATGGGGTATCCTGAGGTTAGGACCGCTGAACCGCACCCCTATGTCCTCCTGGCGAAAAGAGCCGTGCAGTTGACGGCATCGAGGCTTGATCCTTTTTTTTATATCGATGCCCGCGAATACTCCACGAAGCCGGAAATGACCATAAAGCGGGGATGCTTCGTATCCATAAAAAAGGCGCCCCTGGGAGAGTTGAGGGGCTGTATAGGCACAATCCGCCCGGTGCGGGACAACCTTTGGGAGGAGATCGTCTCCAACGCCAGGGCGGCAGCGTCGGAAGACCCAAGGTTTTCCCCCCTCGAGGCCGAAGAGATGGCCCAATGCCGCATCTCGCTGGATATCCTGGATGAACCTGCCTTGATCGAAGACCTCTCCGACCTGGACCCTTCAATTTACGGGGTGATCGTCGAAAGGGGAGGGAGAAAAGGAGTCCTCTTGCCGGACTTGGAAGGCGTGGATACCGTAGAACAGCAGATTTCCATCGCCATGAGGAAAGCCGGGATTGGGATGGGAGAGAGGGTTGTCCTCTCCCGGTTCAAGGTAAGCCGTTTTTCAGAAGATCCTGCGGAACGGAGCGGTTAAATCGTGGAAAGGCCCGCTCTCTTCTGGACAACCTCAGGAGATAAAGTCCATTGCCTTCTTTGTCCCAGGGAGTGTCTCATTCCACCGGGGAATATCGGAGCCTGTGGTGTCAGGAAGAATGTCGACGGGAAGCTTGTAACCCTGAATTACGGGCTGGCCTGTGCCGCCGTGGATCCTATCGAAAAAAAACCCCTCTATCACTGGAAACCCGGAAGCAGGATCCTCTCTCTCGGGACGGTGGGTTGTAATCTTTTCTGCCCCTATTGTCAGAACTGTCATCTCTCGCGGTTCCAGACATTCGCCGGCCTTGCGGAGGTCACCCCAGGGGAGGTCCCTCATCTTTCCCGTGAGCGCGGCACCCCGTCGGTGGCCTTCACGTACAACGAACCCACCGTGTGGTACGAGTTCATCTATGACGCATCCCGAGCGCTGAAAAAGGCAGGCCTTGGAGTCGTCCTCGTCACCAACGGCTACATCTGTCAAAAACCACTGGGGGATCTCATCCCGTGGGTAGACGCGATGAACGTGGACCTGAAGGGCTTTTCCGACCTGTCCTACTCCAGGATCGAGGGCACCCTTGATCCGGTACTGCGCACGATAACGACCGCCGTCGAAAGGTCGGTCCACCTGGAGATAACCCACCTGGTCGTGCCCGGGATCAACGATTCCCTCGAAGAGTTCAAAAGGATGGTCCAGTGGATTGCCGGCGTTTCAAAGCTTATACCGCTTCACATCTCGAGGTATTTTCCGGCCTATCGTTGGGATCGGCCGCCTTCACCCCTGTCCGACATCGAGACGAGGGAGGAGATAGCCGCAGAGTCGCTGGATTATGTCTACGCCGGAAACCTCTCGTTGAGGGAAAACACCTATTGTCCCGCCTGCGGCGAAGTCCTCATTGAAAGAGATCACCCCGGTGAGGCGGTGGTCCACCTCATGGTGGACGGTACATGCCCTCGGTGTAAAACCCCCACGGGTATTGTCAAGTTGTGATTTACGCTATAATCTGTGTGCGAAATGGTTTTTGACATAACTACGGGGGTGGTCCTTTATGAGATCTTCGGCAATAGAGTTGAACGGTCACTCGTTGAGGCTCGAGGATATCATCAGCGTGGCCCGGGATGGAAGAAAGGTGACCCTCGACCGCTCCGCTGTAGCCTTTGTGGAGAGAGGATCCGGCATGGTCCGAACCTGGGCCAAGGAAGGCAGGATCATCTACGGTGTTACCACTGGTTTCGGAGACCTTTCCATCCAGTTCATTCCGCCGGAACAGAGCGAGCAACTCCAGGCAAACCTCATGTCAAGCCACGCCTCCGGGGTGGGTGACCCCTTCCCTGAAGAGATCGTGCGGGCCATAATACTGCTCAGGATCAACTCCCTGATAAGAGGTTTTTCCGGCATCAGTCTTCAGACCCTTTCCAGGCTCGTGGATTTTCTGAACATCGGAATACACCCCGTAATTCCCTGCAAGGGCTCCGTCGGTGCCAGCGGCGACCTATGCCCATTGTCACACTTGGGCATTGCGCTCCTCGGTCTTGGCGAGGTGTTTTACCAAGGGAAGAGGATGAAAACCTCGGAAGCCCTGAGAGCTACGGGGCTGGAGCCGATAGTGCTGGGACCCAAGGAAGGGCTCGCCATGAACAATGGTACGGCCGGCATGACCGGGGTCGCGTCCATTGCGTTGTGGGAAGCCCTTGGCCTGGTAAAAATGGCCGATATCATAGGGGCCATGTCCCTGGAAGCGCTCCATGGCGTTCCCTTCGCTTTCGATCACAGGACCCACGAGCTGAGGCCCCACCAGGGACAGATCAAGGTGGCCAAGAACGTAAGAACCCTTACAAAAGATAGCGAGATCATGGAAAAATACGGGAACGATAGGGTCCAGGACGCCTATTCGCTTCGCTGCATCCCCCAAGTCCACGGGGCGAGCCGCGACGCCCTTCAATATGTCCAGAATGTTATTCAGATCGAGATCAATTCCGTCACGGACAACCCGCTGATCTTCCCGGCCGAGGGCGAAGCGGTCAGCTGCGGCAACTTTCATGGTCAGCCCATGGCCCTCGCGATGGACTTTTTCGGCATCGCGATAGCCGAGATAGGTGATATTTCCGAGAGAAGGGCTGCCAGGCTGGTGGACGGAAAACTTTCGGGACTTCCGCCTTTCCTTGTGGAACATAGCGGTATCAACAGCGGATTCATGATCCCCCAATATGTCGCGGCGGCCTTGGTATCGGAGAACAAGGTGTTGGCCCATCCGTCATCGGTGGACTCGATTCCGACCTCGGCGAACCAGGAGGATCATGTCTCGATGGGAATGTACTCGGCCAGGAAGGGTCTGGAAATCCTCGAGAATGTCAGGAGAGTACTCGCCATAGAAATGCTCCTCGCCGCCCAGGGACTGGATTTTTCCAAACCGTTGATGCCCGGCGTCGGTTCGAGGGCAGCCTATGGAAAACTCAGGGAGGAAGTGCCCTACCTGGAAAAGGATGAAATCCTCTATCCCCTGATAGACACGATAATAAAAGGGATGGAGGACCGCTGCTACCTCAAGGCCGTGGAGGATATCACCGGGGAATTGGAATAACCCTTCCGAGTAAAAAAAGACAGGGGACCCCCAAGGGGGACCTGCATTAGGGAGGAATATCATGAGGATAGTGGAATGCGTTCCTAACTTCAGCGAGGGAAGAAGAAAGGAAGTAATAGACAAGATCGTGGAACCCTTCCGCAACGGGAAGGGCTTCAGCCTGCTTGATCACAGGGCCGACGAAAACCACAACAGGCTCGTTGTCAGCCTTGCCGGCGACCCCGGGGCAATAGCCGATGCTCTCATGGCATCGGCCGGAGTTGCCTTTTCGCTCATTGATATGAACACCCATTCCGGCGCTCATCCCAGGATCGGAGCCCTCGATGTGGTCCCCTTTACGCCGCTGAAGGGCGTCACCATGGAGGAGTGCGTCGACATAGCCCGGGAGTTCGGCCAACGCCTGAACGAGAAGTACGAGGTCCCGGTCTACTTCTACGAGGAGGCCGCCACGAGACCGGAAAGGAAGAACCTCGAGAATATCCGAAAAGGACAGTTCGAGGCGTTGAAGAAGGCCATAAAGGAACCTGACAGGCTTCCCGATATCGGACAGGCCCAGTTGCATCCCTCGGCGGGGGCCACGGTGGTGGGGGCCAGGAAATTCCTGGTCGCCTTCAACGTCAACCTGGGTACCACGAGGATAGAGATCGCCAAGGAGATAGCCAAAGCCATCAGGTTCTCCGGGGGAGGCCTGGCCCACGTCAAGGCCATAGGACTCGCCCTTGAGGACAAGGGGATGGTCCAGGTGAGTGTTAACATAGTGGATCATGAAAAAGATCCCCTTTACAGGGTCCTCGAACTGGTCAGGATGGAGGCCTCCAGGTGGGGTGTCCCCGTCGTCGAAACCGAGATCTACGGCATGGTCCCTGCCTCCGCGATCTACCAGAGCGCCGCCCGTTACCTCCAGGTGGCTGATTTTGATCCCGAGCAGATTATCGAGCTCAGGCTCCTCGAGATGGCCGGTGAGCCATCATGACGATTAAGCTTTTCCGTGGATCCCGGATCTTTACACCCCTCGTCAATGAGAACAGGGTCGTATCCTGGGAAAGGGGAGCCATACTGACCAAGAACGGCTTTATAGAAAAAGTGGGTTCCGAAGAGGATGTCTTGCGCGACCTCGAACCAGCCATGATAGAGCAGGAGATCGACCTCCACGGGAGATGCGTTGTTCCCGGGTTCGTAGATCCACACACCCACATGTGTTTTTCGGAACTGAGGGAAAAGGAGTTCGCCCAGCGCCTCTCCGGTGTGTCCTACATGGAGATACTCGGTTCGGGCGGTGGTATTCTTTCTTCGGTCCGCTCGCTGAGAAGCGCCAGCGACGAGGAGGTCCTGAAGAGGACCAAGGAGAACGCCTTCACGGCCCTCTCCCATGGAACCACCACCGTCGAGATCAAGAGCGGCTATGGACTGGACACGGCCTCGGAAACGAGAATGCTCAGGCTTATAGAAAGGGTCGGGAGAGAGACTCCCTTAACAGTTGTACCGACCTTCATGGGAGCCCATGCCATACCTTCCGAATTCAGGGCCGACCCGGAAGGTTTCGTCGATCTCTTGGTCAACGAGATGATTCCGGCCGTATCCGCCGCGTGCGATCCTCCTTTTTGTGACGTCTTCTGTGAAGAGGGCGTCTTTTCCGTGCCGCAGAGCAGAAGGATCCTGGAGGCTGCCAGGGAACAGGGCATGAAGTTGAAGATTCATGCCGACGAGGTAGTCGACACGGGCGGCGCCGCGCTGGCGGCGGAACTTGGCGCCGTCTCGGCGGAGCATCTTCTCGCCGCCGGGGAAGAAAATCTGGCCAAAATGGGTTCGGCGGGGGTGATTGCCGTCCTGCTTCCTGCCACGGCCTTCAGCCTTCGAAAACCCTACGCCGATGCCAGGAAAATGCTTGAACTCGGCCTGACGGTGGCTCTCGCTACGGACTGCAACCCAGGGTCATCCTTTACCCAGTCAATGCCCTTCGTCTTCAGCCTGGCCGTCATGAACATGGGGATGACGGTTGAAGAAGCCCTGGCAGGATGTACGCTCAACGGTGCCAAGGCCATTGAGCTCGATAATTTTTGCGGTAGCCTTGAAGAGAACAAAATGGCAGATTTCGTAGTTCTAGAGGGAGAGACTCCTGCCATTATGGCTTATAATAGTGGAACTTCTCCCGTTTTCTCCGTTTACAAAAGAGGAGAGTGCGTGGCACAAAGATCGGACGAATGGAGGTTTTGCCGGTGAAGGATATTTCATCCCTCTCTATCAACGAATTTCTCGAAGATCTCGGTTCCTCAAGCCCGACGCCCGGAGGAGGGTCGGCTTCCGCCCTGTGCGCCTCGATCGCTTCCCGCCTCACCCAGATGGTGGCTAGCCTGACCATCGGCCGCCCCCGTTTCGAGAAGGTCCAGGAGGAAATGATCCAGGCCGTGGAAAAAGGAAAGATTCTTTCGGGGAAGTTCCTCGATCTAGCCATGAAGGACAGCGAAGCCTACGACCTTTTCATGAAGGCCCTTTCCCTGCCGAAGGACAATGAGCAGGAGAAGGCCAGGCGAAAAGACTCCATGCAGGAAGCGTTGAAGCGATCTACGCTCGTGCCGCTGCAAACGCTCGAGCTTGCCAAGGAACTGGTCGCCAATAGTCTTGTCGTCGCAGAAAAGGGCAACCCCAACGCCATTACCGACGCCGGAGTATCGGCACTCTTGGCCGATGCCGCCGCTAGGGGCGCGGCTATGAACGTGAAGATCAACCTGGCCTCCATCGAGGACGAATCTTTCGTTCAGGACGGGCTCCATCGCGTCGAAGCGGAACTCGGGGAGCTGGAGGCTGCCGTTGAAAAGGTCTTGGCAGTTGTAAATTCAAAGCTTCCCCGCTGAAATGAGGAATGCCGGTTCCACTTCAAGTTCCTTGCTCGGCAAAGCCTTTCACCTCATGCTTCTCGTGGTCTCGCTGACCTTTTTCGTGGCCCTTGTTCAATGCCTGCCACAACGGCTGGTCAGTGACATCCCGATGGGCAGCGGGGAACCCCTGGAGATCCTCATCCGCCCCGGGATGGATGCAGGGTCGGTTTCCCGTGTCTTCGCCGCCGCCGGCCTCACGGACCGGCCGGGCGAACTGACCCGATGGTTCGCCAAGGTCGGCATCGACCGAAGGTTAAGGCCTGGGCTATACCGTATCCGTCGGGGTTCGCCCTGGGAGATCGCCAGGCAGATGGCCCTGGCGGAACCGGAGGTTTCCGGAATAACCCTTTACCCGGGGGAGACCTTTGAAACACTGGTCGCCAGGCTAGGGGAGGCCTTCCAAGGCGCCCTCGGCAAAGACGAACTTTTCCCGACGGAAATTCGGCCCTTCCTGCCTGGAGAACCACGGTCGAGGATCGCCTTCCTCTTGCCCGAAACCTACAACGTGACCCCCGGCGAAGGCAATGTGGAGGAACTGGTCATGGCCGCTTCGGCGCTCTGGATGAAAAAGGTTGGAAAACGGATCCCCGACACAGGGTCCGAGGCCGCTTTCCTCCTGGAAAAGGCTATTGTAGCCTCCCTGGTAGAAAGGGAAGCGAAGCATCCACAGGAAGGGTTCCTGATCGCGGGAGTGATCAGGAACCGATCCGCGGCCGGCATGAAACTCCAGATAGACGCCACCATCGTCTATGCCTGGTCCTTGAGAGGCGTGGAGCTGAAAAGGGTCCTATACCGGGATCTCGAAATTGACTCCCCCTACAATACGTACCTTCACGCCGGCCTTCCCCCGGCTCCGATATGCTCTCCCTCCGAGGGGTCCTGGCTGGCTTCCCTGGAACCCGGGGAAGAACCCTTCCTTTTCTACGTGGCCATGCCCGACGGATCGCACCTTTTCAGCAGGACCTTTTCCGAGCACTCCGAGGCGATCAGGCGTTCCAGAAAAGCTTTCGAGTCATCGCGTCGGTAAACCGTCGAGAGCCAGAAGGAGGCCCCCCGGAGAAATGGACAGACTGTTTGATATTGCCGACGCCCTCTCACTGCCCGGGACCTCCTTTGGAGAGGCCTTCATCCAGAGGAGTATAGCCAGGCTCTGCCTCATGGACGACGGGAAATTCGAGGAGATTACCTCCACCCTCACCGAGGGTTCGGGGATTCGATTGGTGATGGGGGACAGAACCTGCTTCACCCACGCATCGGGGTCCGACCTGTCTTCGGTGGCCTCTTCCCTGGCCGATGGAAAAAGGCGCGCCGGTCTTTCCGGAGGTAAGCCCCTCCCAAAGGGGGACAGGCCGCTTCTTCCTCTTCCTGAAATCGGTGAAAAGGTGCCCTTTGACAGGATTCGCGAACTGGACAGGAGGACGAGAAAATTGTCGTCCATGGTTCGGCAGGTCTCTTTCGCGTGGGGTAGCGGGGCCAGGGAAGTGGCCATCGCCGGGAGTGCGAACCCCTTGTGCCGAAGAACGGCCTTTTCCACCCGATTCTCGGTCAATGTCGTTGTCGAGTCCAAGGGTTCCCTTTTCTCCGGGAGAGAGGCAAAGGCGTTCAGCCTCCCCCAGGGCGAATTCCTCCGAACCATAGATTTGGAAGAAATGGCCCGAGAAGCCTTCAGAAGAGCGCTGCTTCTCTCGGAGGCCAAACCCTGCCCGGCAGCGGTGATGCCCGTCGTTCTTGCCGGCACCGCCGGCGGGACCATGGTTCATGAAGCCTGTGGTCACAGCCTTGAAGCGGATATTGTGCTCAAGGACTATTCCTCCTTCAAGGGTTCCCTGGAAAGGCAGGTGGCATCGCCCCTGGTCACCCTTGTCGATGATCCGACCCTTTTCGGGCTTTACGGGAGTTACCCCTTTGACGATGAGGGGACCCCTTCCAGGAGGTCGGTTCTTATTAAAAACGGCGTCCTTGTCTCCTTCCTCACGGATTTGCTCTCCTCGAGGCAGGGGTATTTCCCGCTCACGGGGAACGGAAGAAGATCATCCTTCAGGCACCCCCCAATCCCAAGGATGTCCAATACCTTTATAATGAAGGGTGACGGAAACCCCGAGGAGATCCTTTCCGATGTAGAGAGAGGACTCCTGGTGATGAAAATGGGAGGCGGCGAGGTCAACCCCACATCGGGAGATTTCGTGTTTCACGTCACCGAGGGATATCTTGTCGAGAAGGGGAAAAGGTCATACCCCGTCAGGAACGCGATCCTCACCGGGAACGGCCCGGAGGTTTTAAGGGATATCGACGCTGTAGGAGATGATCTTCATTTTGAATCGGGAGTATGCGGGAAGTCGGGGCAGCAGGTCCCTGTCACCGATGGCCAGCCGACGTTACGTATCAGGAAATTGGTAGTGGGAGGCAGCGAAACCTAACATGAAAGTCACCAGGAGAAAACCCAAAGCCCGGGACAAGGCCGATACGAAAAGCCTGGATGGAAAGGAGACCAGGAAGCAGCCATGGATGACCATGGCCGTTTTCACCTTCCTGCTGGTCGATTTGTACCTTCTGGCCACCCTTTTCCTCTTCAGGACCGGAGAATTTGGCCAGGTTATCCATTTCTGGACCCTGGAGCTTTTTGGCGGAGGAATTATCGTCCTGCTCGTCTTCGGTGCTTATTTTCTGACCTCCCGGATTTTCGGATACCCCGTACCTCTCCCCTTGAGGCAGACCATGGCCTCATTGGTTCTTTACCTGTGCTGCGCTCTTCTGCTCGGTCTTTCCGCCCTCAGCGGCATTGAACCGGCAATGGCGCTTCTACGACCCGGCGAGGTCGGGTCTTTTATGGCCGGAGTACTTCTCAGGCGCGTTGGCCCTCTCGGTACCGTCCTGGGGGGATTCGGCGGTATAGCGACGGCTTTGACGCTTTACGGGATCATCAACAGGAAAAGCATGATGAAGGTTGTTTCCTTCCTCTCCGGCCTCTTCCGGACTTTCCGTAATATTCTCCTGCCCCCGCAGCGAAATGAAGCCGCGAAGGCCGGCTCTGCACCGGAGGAGCCGGCGAGGAGCACAAGCCGAGCCGGCTCAAGACCCGGATCAAAAAAGCCGGAGGCCCGCACCACTGCACCCCCCGGAAAGATCGATATCCCCGATACCATCGTGGACGAGGCACCCGCGGATCAGGTCGGCGCCTTTTCGAAAGTGCCTTCGGAAGAGGCCCTTTCTTTTCCGGTTCCGCTGGAAATCTTTGGCCCGTCCGATGATTTTTCCTTCAACCTCGACAAGTCGCTTCTCGCCGGACAGGGCGAGAATATCATTGAAACCCTGGACGAATTCGGCATCGCGGCCGAACTGGCCGAGACGGTGGTAGGGCCCACGGTCATCCAGTATAGGATCCAGCTCGCGCCGGGTATCAAGGTCAGCAGGGTTTCAAGCCTTGCCAACGACCTGGCCGTTTCCCTGGCCGTTCCCAGCCTGAGGATCGAGGCGCCTATACCTGGTAAGACTTTTATCGGCATCGAGGTCCCGAACCCCGACAGGAAACCGGTGAACATCAGGACCGTCCTGGATCATCCATCCTTCCAGGAGGCCGACTGTGACCTCGCTATACCAGTCGGGGTGGGCGTAGACGGCCGCCATCTGACCATCGGCCTGGAAAAAATGCCCCACCTGCTGATTGCCGGGACGACCGGCTCCGGGAAGAGCGTTTTCGTCTCATGCTGCATCGCCGCCCTGGCCTGTCGCAAGAAGCCCGAGGAGCTCCGTTTCTTGCTGATCGACCCCAAGAGGGTCGAGATGAAGATCTTTGACCGGCTGCCCCACAACATAACCCCGCCCGTCGTCGAGTCCAGGCAGGCGGTGCACGCGCTGGGTTGGACGATCAGGGAGATGGAGAGGCGGTACGAATTATTTGCCCAGGCCAGGGTCCGGAACATCAGGACCTTCAACGCGAGGGCGCTTCCCCTGAACAGGCTCCCCTACATCATCATCGTCATCGACGAACTCGCCGACCTGATGTTCACGTCTCCCCGGGAGGTGGAGGATTACATCTGCAGGCTGGCCCAGATGGCGAGGGCTACCGGTATTCACCTGATAATCGCCACCCAGAGGCCCTCCGTGAATGTTGTGACCGGCCTCATCAAGGCCAACATTCCCGCGAGGGTGGCCTTTACCCTCCCGTCCCAGACGGACTCGAGGACCATCATCGACATTTCTGGCGCCGAAAGGCTCCTTGGCAGCGGCGACATGCTCTTCCTCACTCCCAGGCTTCCAAAACCGCTCAGGATCCAGTCTCCCTGGATGGACGAACCCGTGATGGTGCGTTTCATGGATTATCTTTCGACCCTATTCGGCGACCCCGTCTTTTTCGACATCGATATGGAAAACGCGGGTGATACAAACGGAGGAAAGGCGCATCTTGACGACCCGCTCCTCCAGGACGCCATGGACCTCATACTGCAGAGCGGGATAGCCTCAGCCAGCAGGCTGCAGCGCCAGTTGAGGGTAGGCTTTACCAGGGCGGCCAGGCTGATCGATACCCTGGAACAGGTGGGCATAGTGGGTCCCCAGGAAGGATCGAAACCGAGGGATATACTCGTCGACGAGGAAGAAGCCAGGCAGATGCTCGAAGCCTGCATCAAGGACCTTTGACGGGGCATGGATCGGATGGGATACTTTTCTCTTCCCCAACTCGAGGCCCTTTATGAGCCCCCCTTTGCACCTCCTTCGATGGTGATCGTTGCAGGAGGCAGGTTGTCCGAGTCCTCCTGGATGAATGAACTTTGCAAGGACAGGGATGTATGGGCGGTGGACCGCGGGCTCGACAGTTGCATGGAGGCCGGCATAACGCCCTCCCTTTTCATCGGCGACGGCGACAGCGTCTCGAAGGAGGCCAGGCAATGGTCCCTGTTCAAAGGGATTCCTTCCCTCCTTTTCTCGCCCGAAAAGGATCTTACCGATCTGCAGTTGGCTCTGAAGGAGGCGGGAGGAGCATGGAGAGACCCTTCCGAAACCACGAAATGTTCAGCCATACTGACGGGATCTTTCGGAGGACGGTTCGATCACCTCTTCGCCAACATTTATTCCCTTATCTGGGCGGAAGAGGAATGGGGGATGAAGGTGCGTTGCATGGCCGACGAATCGGAAGCCTTCTTCATCCTTAAAGGCGGGGAATCGCTTCGCCTTTCCGGACTGGAACGAGGGGGCGTGTTCTCAACGCTGGCGCTCTCTGAAAAATGCCATGGAATCAGGATGACAGGTACAAAATGGCAGATCGGGGAGGGGGACCTTTTCCTGAGGAAACCCTTCGCGATAAGCAATATCGCCGGGAATGCCGTGCTGGTGAGTCTTACCTCGGGTTGGCTCGGCGTCTATTGGGCGACTCCGAAATTTGCCGGTTGCGAGCAGAAGGGCCGTACCTAGACAGCCCTTCTGACCCTTCCCGAGCGGAGGCACTTGGTACAGATCTTCATCCTCCGCGATTCGTCACCGCCGAGGTCGACCTTTACGGTCTGAAGGTTGATCCCCCAGGTCCTCCTGGAGTGACGATTTGAGTGACTGACCTTGTTGCCGGTTCCCCGGCCTCTTCCGCAACAATCGCAGAAATTGGCCATTTTCATTCCTCCTGTCCCAGCACGTCGCGCAAACGGCGAACATTGTACCATGGTTGGATCGGGGAGCGCAAGAATGATGTTTCATTGTATCATTGTCCCGTTCAGGGAGAATCCCTTCCGAAAGGAGTGATCTTGCGATGTCCTTCACGAAAGACATGGCCGAGCTTCAGGAGATCGTGGCAAGACTGGATTCGGGTCAAATTCCACTCGAGGATTCCCTGGAGCTAATCGAAAGAGGAGTCCGTATCGTCAATTCCTGCAGAAAGTACCTGGAAGAGGCCCAACAGAAGATCACTCTTCTCGCGGCTGATCAAGAAGAGGGGGAGGGGAGGGAGTGGGATCCCCTTTCCGAGGATGAACCGGCCGATGCCGATTAAACCGCCTTCCGAAATAGAAAACCTTGACGACAAAATCACCGAAGGCAGGTTGTTCATAGAAAAAGCCCTTGTCGACCTTTGTGAAGAGAAGCCCGACGGCATTCCCCGCAGGTTGTGGGATTCTATGACCTACTCGCTTATGGCGGGAGGGAAAAGAATCAGGCCCCTGCTTTGCATCCTGGCCGGAGAAGCCTGCGGAGCCTCCCGGGTGGATCTTCTCCCGATGGCGTTGGCTTGCGAAATGGTCCATACCGCCTCCCTCATCCACGACGATCTCCCCGAGATGGACAATGCCGCCCTGAGGAGGGGGAAACCATCAAATCACGCGGTTTTCGGCGAACCCCTGGCGCTATTGGCAGGGGATGCTCTCTTCGTCTGGGCCTTTGAATACGCCCGTGGAGGGCTCCTGGCAGGAGGAGCCTTCCTTCACCTTTTCATCCTGGAAGCGTTGGGCGTGCTTCTCGATGCCACGGGGCCCTTCGGAATATGCGGCGGCCAGGTCCTCGATACGGATCCATTGAGCGCCAGTCCAGAGCAGGACCACCCCTGGATCGTCGCGAGGTCCAAGACGGCCGTCCTTCTGAGCGCCTGCCTCCAGACAGGGGTGATCCTCGGTGGTGCCAGCCAGCACGAGAGGTCTCTCTTCGCCGGTTTTGGGAACCACCTGGGTATGGCTTTCCAAATAGTGGACGACATTATCGATGTCACGGGCGATGCCTTGAAGACCGGGAAAACACCCGGAAAGGACGACGACCAGGGGAAGGTCACCTTTGTGAGCGTTTTCGGCCTCGAAGAGGCAAGAAGGCTGGCCAGGCTGGAAATAGCCAAGGCTCAAAAAGCCCTTTCAGCTATCGATAGAGACGTGGCCGCTTTGGGAAGATTTATCGAGATCCTTGCGGAAAGAGACCGCTAGCACCTTTTTCTGAGACGGTCAAGAGGGAAGAAGGAATTGTTGAAATCACTGGTGGACTACAGGGACTTGAAGGACCTCGACTACCCCGAACTGGATCACCTGGCGCAAGAAATCAGGGAGATGATCATAAAAACGGTCGAGACCAACGGCGGACATCTCGCGTCCTCGCTGGGGGCCGTCGAGCTCAATATCGCTCTTCTCAGGGCCTTCGATCCCTCGAAGGACAGGATTATATTCGACGTTGGGCACCAGGCCTACGCTTACAAGATTCTCACCGGCAGGAAGGAGCGGTTTGAAACGCTCCGCAAGTGGAAGGGAATATCGGGTTTTCCCGACCCGAAGGAAAGCCCCTTCGACCACTTCAATGGGGGACACAGCAGTAAATCACTTTCCGCCGCGCTGGGACAGGCGAAGGCGAGGGACCTCCTGGACCAGAACCACCACGTGGTGGCGGTAATCGGTGACGGTTCCCTTATCAACGGACTCGCCCTCGAGGCCCTCAACCACGTCCATGAACTCGACACGCCCGTCATTTTCATCCTGAACGACAACCAGATGTCCATTAGCAAAAGGGTTGGGGGGATGGCAAGCCACCTCGCTGCTTTAAGCGTGAACCCCATGTACAGGCAGTTCAAAAGGTTCCTCAAGTACTTCTGCCACAAGGTCCCCGAGGGGAAAAAACTTGAATTCCTGCTTGATAGGTTCAAGCAGACCATCAAGCGATTCCTACTTCCGCCCAACATTTTCGAGGACCTGGGCATAAGCTACTGGGGACCCTTTGACGGCCACGATATCCAGGAAATGGAAAAGATCTTTACCATGGCAAAAGGTTATGGATACCCGCTCCTGGTGCACCTTTTATCCACGAAAGGAAAGGGTTTCAAACCCGCCGAGGAGGACTCGGAAAAATATCACGGTGTATCACCGGGTCTTTCAAACCGGATTCCGGTCCGGGCTTCCCATGAAAGCTGGAGCGAAGCCTCGGCTGCGTGCATCGAGGAGCTGGCCGACTCGGACCCGAGGGTGGTCCTCCTCACAGCGGCCATGAAGGAAGGCAGCAAGCTGAGCCGCTTCTCCGAAAAATACCCGGATCGTTTTTTCGATGTGGGGATCGCCGAGGGCCACCTGCTGACCTTCGCCGCGGGAATGGCCATGGCAGGGCTTTTGCCCGTGGTCTCCATATACTCCACCTTCCTGCAGAGGGCCATGGATCAACTGGTCCATGACATCTGCATGCAGAACCTCCCCGTCATCCTGGCCATAGACCGCGCGGGGCTGGTCGGCGAAGATGGCGAGACTCACCACGGAGTCCTGGATCTTCCCTGGACGAGAGCGGTCCCAAACCTGGGCGTAATGGCCCCTCGGGACAGGGTGGACCTGAAATGGATCTACGGGGAGGCCTTGAAGGTCGGTTCTCCCCTGGCGATCAGGGTATCGAGGGGTGCCGCACCGGCATCTATAGGCCGCGATGAACGCTCCCCTCGGCAGGAATGGGGCCGTGCTGAAAGGATCCTCGAAGGAACCGGGTGGTGCCTTTTTTCCTATGGCGCGATGGTTCCGCTCGCTGTCTCGGTCTACGAGGAAGCCCGGAAAAGGGGCATGGAGCCGCCTTCCGTCTATGATCTGCGCTTTTTGAAACCCCTGGATATTGACACCATAACGGAGGCTCTTGGTTCACACCCCTTTGCCATTGTGCTGGAAGACGCAAATATCGAAGGTGGCATCGGGGAGAAAATCTCTTCCCTGGCGAACCGGGAGGGGATAAACTCCAGCGTATCACGCCTGGGGATCCCCGACCGCTTCATTCCCCATGGGACGGTCCGCGAACTGTGGGATCATTGCGGCCTTGTCCCTGAAGAGGTGCTAAAAGTTCATGAAATCTTCAAGAAAAGATGAAAGGCTGGACCAGGAGATGGTCAGGAGGGGAATCGTGGAGAGCAGGAACCGGGCCCAGTCCCTTCTATTGGCAGGGATGGTCAGGGTGAACGGGGAGAAGGTCCTCAAGCCCGGTACAAAAGTATCCCCCGACTCCCTCATCGAAATAGACGGAAAATTAAAGTGGGTCAGCCGGGGGGCTCACAAGCTCCTAAAGGCCCTGGACGTCTTTCACATAGACCCCAAGGGGAAATCATGCCTGGATATCGGGGCCTCATCAGGGGGGTTCACCGATGTGCTCCTGGATCGCGGGGCGAAAAGGGTGTATTGCGTCGATGTCGGCTACGGACAGCTGGCATGGCGTCTGCGAAAGGACGATAGGGTGGTCGTCATGGAAAGGACCAACGCCAGGTACCTCAAACCCGGCGACCTGGAAGACGTTCCCGAGTTAGCTACCATGGACGTCTCTTTCATCTCCGTCACCAAGATCTTGCCGGCCGTGGAAAGATTGCTGTCGCCGAAAGGCGATTGCATCGTACTGATCAAGCCCCAGTTCGAGGCCGGCAAAGGCGCGGCGGGCAAGAAGGGAGTCATAAGGGATAGAGCGATTCACAGGGACGTCCTGCTATCCTTAAAGAATGACATCTTCGGCATGGAAGAGATGGTCTTGATGGGCGCCGACTTTTCTCCCATACTAGGACCCAGCGGAAATATTGAGTTCCTGTTCCACCTCAGGAAAGAGGGGATCCCCCTGACCAGCCTCGACAACTTCTACCTCGAGGACCTGGTGGAAAAGGCGCACCGCGAACTTGTAGAAGGCAGGGATAAAAAGGTTTCAGGAGGAGGAAATTTATAATGATAGAAACCCTGGGACTTTTGGTAAATACCCAGAAGCGCACGGCCCTTACCCTGGCCGAGAGCATCCTTCGGTGGGGCAGAAGGCGCAACGTAACTTTTGCCCTCCCTCCCCACGAGTCCCATGTCCTCGGAGAACAGGAAACCTCGGACCAAGAATGGAAAGAGAGGGTCCACGCGGCCATCGTCCTCGGAGGCGACGGCACATTCCTCCGGGCGGCCCGTTACGTTATAGGTTACGAGATCCCCCTCTACGGGATCAACGTCGGCCGTCTCGGTTTTTTATCCTGTGGCAAGATAGAAAACGCGGAAAAGGACCTGGAGAAGATCATGGCGGGGGAGTACTCAATAAACCACAGGCCCCTTCTGCACGGTGTCGTCTCCAGGGGAAAAAGGCACAAGCACGAAGTGTACGCCCTTAACGATCTCGTTGTGACCAAGGGCCCCTTCGCGAGGGTGATCGCCCTTGATATAGCGGTCAGTGGGAGAGCGCTAAGCATCCTGCACGCCGACGGAATAATCATCTCGACCCCCACGGGATCTACGGCCTATTCCCTTTCCGCCGGAGGACCCATTGTACCCCCCCACCTGTCCTGCATGATCCTTACCCCGATATGCGCCCACACGCTCTATTCGAGGCCGATCGTGCTCAGCGAATCCGACACCGTGACCATTACCCCGGCAGGGCAGCACAGGGAAATCATGCTGACCCAGGACGGTCAATTGGGGTACGAACTGCTTCCCGGGGATCGCATCTCCATTTCCCTCGACCAGGACAGGAAGATCGGGATCATCACCCTCCCGGAGAACGAATTCTTTACCCTTCTGCAGGAAAAATTCCAATGGGGACATAGAACACCCTGCATCCCCGAGGAGTGATCCCATGCTATCAGAACTAATGGTGACCAATGTAGGGGGTATAAGGGAGGCCTCCCTTCACTTCAAGGGGAGTTTTATCGTCATAACCGGGGAGAGCGGGGCCGGGAAGAGCAGCCTGGTCAGAGCTCTTGAACTTGTCAGCGGCAAGAGGGCGCAAGCCTCGATCATCAGGGCCGGCGTCGATGAAGCCGAGGTCACGGCCGCCCTGGAGATGGACGCTCCCCTGGCATCGCTGCCCGATGATCTTCAGCCCCAGGAAGGTTTTATCCTTGTTAAACGGGTGGTTTCATCGGCCGGAAGGGCCAAGACCTACCTCCAGGAAAAACCCGTGCCCCTGAACATCCTTTCCGGAGCTCTCTCAAAGGTGATTGCCATCCAGAGCCAGTTTGCCCAGCTTGAACTGCTGGAACCGGATCAACAGGCTGAACTGCTGGACAACAGCGGCGGCGATCCACTCCGGGATATCAGGTCCAACCTTTCCCAGGCGGTTTCCCTGGCTCTCAGTAATGAAAGGGACCTCTTGGAGATCACCCGCCGGAGAAGGGAGATCGAGTCAAAGTACCAGGAGGGTGAAGCCTTTCTCGATAGATTCAGGCGAATGGACATCAGGCCGGGGTGCGAGTCTGAATGGGAAACCGATATGAACCGGGTTTCAGAACTCCTGGTGAAACAGAATCGCCTGAGGCTTATCCATGACAGGATGACAGGCGGCAGTTCCGGCGAGGGGCTTTCTTCGGCGATCGAGCAGTTTTGCCACGAGGCCAGGCAGAGCCTGGACGATATCCCCGAATGCGAGGAGAGCATTGAGAGGCTTTTGTCTTCCATCCAGGAGATAGAGAACGGCCTGAAAGGGGTAGTCTCCATCGAAAGGGAGCAATCCCTCCAGCAGGAACAGGAAAAACTGGAGAAAAGGCTGGGAACTATGAAAAAGTTGATGAGATTCGCGAAGGTGGATAATGCCGAAGACCTTGCGGATTTCGCCGAAACGGTGCGTTCGGAGTTGGAATGGCTCAGGGAGAGCCGCGAAATCCTGGCCGAGCTGCAGGAAAAATCCGCCGCCCTGAAAAAAGAGGTATCCACGCTGGCCCTTTCTCTCAGGGAAACCAGGAAGGATGCTGCCGAGAGGCTCGTGGAGGCCGTCAACGCCTCCCTCGAGAGCCTGGCCATGGAAGGTCTCCGGTTCGGTGTTTCCCTGCAGCCGCTGGAAAAGGTCAGGCAGAGCGGGGCCGACAGCATCTCTTTTTACCTTACCGATGGCAAATTCCTCCAGGGGCCGGTTTCCAAGATCGCCTCGGGGGGAGAGCTCAGCAGGATATTGCTGGCCCTCCAAGCGGCAGCTTCAGATGACATGCTTCCCCAGACCCTGGTATTCGATGAAGTCGAGGCGGGCCTGGGCGGCCGCTCGGCTTTTCTCGCGGGGCAAACCCTCAGGGACCTGTCGAGACGGTGCCAGGTGATTCTCATTACCCATGAAGCCTCGATCGCTTCCTTGGCCGACCAGCACTTCCGGGTCGAAAGGGACGGGGATGTAAGCAGGGTACTCGAGGTCGACGGGAGACAGAGGGAAAGGGAGCTCGCACGAATGCTGGCGGGCGACCCCGACGACCCGGAGGCCGCGGGCCTTGCGAGGTCGCTGCTGGAAGCGAATCGTCAACAATTGGATTGACCCCTTAAAGTTTTTTTATGTTATAATTCTTATTTGGTCAAGCTGACCGACGAAAAGGCGGGGCGAGATTCTTATGCCCCGGGCCCTTTTCTATTTTCGCTCGGGACGGGTATCAAGAGCCTTAGGGGCCACCCGCGTCATCGGCGTGAGGAGGGGTAGGAATAATGTACGCTGTTATCGAGACAGGGGGGAAGCAATACCGGGTTTCTCCGGGAGATACCATAAGGATCGAGAAAATCGATGCGTCCGAGGGCGATGAGGTCGAGTTCCCGAGGGTTCTCCTCGTAGCCACTGACAGGGGAGTTTCACTAGGCGAACCGGTCGTACCCGGGGCCGTCGTCAAGGCTAGAATCCTGGAACAGGGGAGGGCGAAAAAAATAACGGTCTTCAAGTATAAGAACAAATCCAGGCCTTCCCGGAAGACCATGGGTCACAGGCAGCTTTTTTCCTCGGTTAGGATTGAATCCATAATATTATAAGCTTGAAATGACCGAGATAAGGTCCTTCTGGAAGGAAGGGGTCCTTTGCGGAATTGAAATGGAGGGCCATACAGGCTATGCCGAAAGCGGCAGCGACATTGTATGCGCGGCCCTTTCGACGTTGGCGCAGACCCTGGAGACGGGACTTGTCGAGGTACTGCGAATGAAAAGAGTTTCATCGAGGGTTGACAAGGAACGGGGTTTCATGAGCCTTTCCTGGCAAAGTCACGACGATCCAAGGATCAGCGTCCTGGCGGACGCGGTCGTGGAAATGCTGAGATCGGTGGAAAGAAATTATCCTTCCTACGTAAAGTACATGGAGGTGGAAGTGGATGAGGACTTTGGATCTTCAAATTTTCGCTCATAAAAAGGGACAGGGGAGTAGCACTAACGGCAGGGATAGCATCAGCAAGAGGCTTGGCGTTAAGCGTGGCGACGGGCAAGTTGTCTCCGCCGGCAGTATCATCGTCCGGCAGAGGGGCACTAGGATCCATCCCGGGGTAAACGTGGGAAAGGGAAAGGACGATACACTTTTTGCCCTTTCCGAAGGTACCGTGCGTTTCCAAACCAGAGCCGGGAGAAAGTACGTAACCATAGAACCTGTGATCGCCTAATGCTCCTCGACGTTAGGAACGCTGGAGGGCCTGAGTCGAACTTGGGCCCTTTTCATGTACCTGGGGGGACAGTGTTTTGAAGTTCCTCGATTCAGCCGAAATCTCCGTGAAGGCAGGCAAAGGCGGGAATGGGGCCCTGAGCTTCCGTAGGGAAAAGTACCTCCCCAAAGGGGGGCCCGACGGCGGAGACGGAGGGCGGGGAGGGCATGTCCTGATCGTGGCTGACGATCACCTGCAGACCCTTACCGACTACGAATACCGGAGACGTTTCCTCGCCGGTAACGGGGGCAACGGCAGGGGCCGAAATCAGACCGGGCCCGCCGGTGAGGATCTGGAAGTGAGGGTCCCCTGCGGGACCATCATCACCGAAAGGGGAACGGGTCAATTCCTCGCCGATCTCACGGTAGCCGGCGATGCACTCCTGGCGGCCAGGGGCGGCAGAGGAGGCAAGGGCAACGCCAGGTTCACCTCGTCCAAACGCAGGGCCCCCCGTTTCTCCGAACAGGGTGGGGAAGGCGAGGCTAGGGAGCTCAGGCTGGACCTGAAGATCATCGCCGATGTGGGACTGGTAGGCCTTCCGAACGCCGGAAAATCGACGCTCCTGGCGGCCCTTTCCGGCTCAAGGCCACAGATTGCAGATTATCCCTTCACTACCCTGACCCCGAACCTGGGAATGATGGCCCTCGACCACAGGAAGATTGTAGTGGCAGATGTCCCCGGACTCATCGAAGGGGCCCACAGGGACAGGGGCCTGGGTCACGCCTTTCTGAAACATATCGAAAGGACCCGTCTCCTGGTCTATGTCGTCGACCTTTCTCGGGATTCACCGGTCTCTCCCACCGACCAATGGTTGACCCTGAGAACCGAATTCCGGGCCTTCAACCCGGAACTGCTGACCTTTCCCTCCGTTGTAGCGGGCAACAAGATAGACCTTCCTTCCAGTTCCCAAGAGGTCCAGGAACTTCTGAGTCCGCTCGAGGAAGAAAGTGTACCCTTCTTCGCCGTAAGCGCCCTCTCCGGGGAAGGGATTCGGGAATTGTCGGATCACATAGCCTCGAGAATTCCGGAACGGGAAAAACACCGGCGAGAGAGCCTCTTCGTGGAGATTGTCGATGAAGAGGGCCAGGCCGCTAAAAGGACGGCGAAACCCGAGATAGAGGTAGAGTGGCTAAAGGGAAAGAAAAATTTCGTCGTCCGTCACGGAGAACTTCAGAGGCTCGTCGGCAAGTTCGATTTCGAACAGGAAGAAGCCTTGAGTCGTTTTTCCGCTATCCTTAGATTTTACCGGGTAGAAAACCTCCTCTATGAGAGTGGTGCCCGTGAGGGTGATACTGTTAGGATAGGGGACGTTGAATTTGAATTTTATCCCGAGGGATCCTCTGCGATGGATGGAGGAACGAGGGATCAGGCGGGACGGTGACGGGGCATGCCCTTAAGGTCCTCGGAAGGATTGCGCAAACGCAAGATAGGTGTCATGGGAGGCACTTTCGACCCAATCCACTTCGGCCATCTGATCGCCGGAGAAGAGGCCTATTTCTCCTTGGGCCTGACCGAGGTGGTTTTCGTGCCGACGGGAGACCCCTTCCACAAGGCAGGAAGATCCATATCATCGGCGGAACATCGTTACGTGATGACCATGCTCGCAACCCTTGACAACCCTCATTTCCGCATCTCCAGGATCGAGATCGACCGGGATACATCAAGCCATACCGTTGATACCCTGAGGGAGATGAGGCACTGGTATCCTCCGCGCAGCGTCGAATTCTTTTTCATAACGGGCCTGGACGCGGTTTTGGAGATCACCGCCTGGAAGGAACCCCTGGAGATGCCCAAGCTGTGCAAGATTGTCGCGGTCAGCCGACCCGGTTTCAACCCCGGAGGGCTCAAGAATCTGCCTGAAGAGATCAGGGCAAACCTGATCCACCTCGAGATACCCCTCCTGGCGATATCCAGTACCGAGATCAGGAGGAGAGTCTCCAACGGCCAGAGCATAAGGTACCTGGCTCCCTGGCTGGTGGAGCAGTATATATACAAGAATAATCTCTATTTCAGGAACGGATGGTGAAAATAAGTGTCAAAAAGGCATGTTCTCATCCTGGTCCTGACCGCAATTCTATCGCTGACAGCCGGCATCGGTCTGAAGGCCTTCTTCTTTTTTAACCCGGAACCAGGGACCATTCGGGAAAAAATAGAACACGACGAGGAGACGGGGAGGATCAATCTTCTCCTGCTGGGCCTTGACGAAGTGCCCGGCGAAGATGTAAACCGACCCGATTCCATCGCCTTTGTCTCCATCGATATTGACGATAAGGTAGTCCGGTTGCTCTCTCTTCCCAGGGATACGAGGGTTCAGATCCCTGGCCGGGGTTGGCAAAAATTGAATCATGCCTATGTCTATGGGGGAGTGGATCTGCTGAAGACAACGCTGGTGAATTACCTGGGCGTGCCCATCCCGTACCACGTCATCGTCAACCTTCAAAACTTCCCGGAGCTGGTCGATCTTATCGGCGGCGTGACGATCAATGTTCCCAAGAAGTTGAGGTATACCGATAGGGCGGGTGGAGTTCACATCGATATACCGGCGGGTGAGCAGCACCTGGATGGGAAAGCGGCCCTGGGTTTTGTCAGGTTCCGCCATGACGCCCTGGGCGATATCGGAAGGGTGGAGCGCCAGCAAATATTTATGATGACGGTTTTTCACAAGATCAAGGACCCCGCGATGATAACCAAGATCCCCGAGTTGACACGCCAGGCGATTCGCCTTGTCAAGACAAACCTGACCCTCTCCCAGTCGATCCAACTGGCCTCGTACCTCAAGGACCTGGATTCTTCCCGAGTTGTTTTTAGGACCCTGCCCGGTAAGGCAGCTTATATTTCGGGGATCAGTTACTGGCTGGGTGAACTCGGTGATCTTTCGGAGATTCTGACAGAAAAACCCCGGGAAGCGCCGGATGCCGAAGAAGAAGAAGAAGAAGAGCAAGTCGGAAGCCCCGAAGGTTTTACGTCACCGGATCTGAAGGAAAGCTTAACCTCGATAAAGGTCAGCCTATCGGTCCTGAACGGATCCGGCACCGCCGGTATCGGCAAGGAATCAGCCACGAAGCTCCAGTCACTGGGAATAGATGTAATCCATATCGGGAACGCCAAGCACTACGACTACAAGTATACGAACATTCTTTATCCCCCCGGCGAAGAAACTGAAAAAACCGCCAAGGTGCTGGGCGGACTTTTCGACATCGCCGATAACCTTGTCCGGGCCGATACCTCGGTCCGAAATGTTACAATGATAATTGGTCACGACTACATGGCTTTTTTCAGAAGGATCGACCTGGCCCTGAATCGAAATTAATTTTTTATAAAAATAAAAAGGGGGGTTGCCCTTGCTGCCGGACAATACCGTCAAACCGTTGATCAACGCCCTGCAGGACAAGTTCGCCGAGGAGGTCACCATCATCGATCTTTCAAGTGAATCATCCTTCGCCGACGCCTTCATCCTTGCGACGGGAAACTCGGACGTTCACATGAAAACGCTCCTTGAAAACGTTTCCGAGGCCATGGACCGGATGAAGAGGGAGTACAGGATCGAAGGAGAACACAGTCCAAAATGGATCCTCCTCGATGCCGGAAACGTCGTAATAAATATCTTCAGCCGGGAGGGAAGGGATTTTTACAGGCTCGAGAGCATATGGGCCAACGCTGAGATGACCCGGGTCGGGGACTGAAACCGTTAATTGCAAAGCCCCGCCGGTTCTCCCAGTTTAATAAAAGGCCCCCAAAAGGGGCCTTTCTTGGCGGATATTCATGTCTTATAATATATCTTATGTTGCATTGCCTTTCAGCTTAAGTCCTAGACATGGACCACGGGGAAAGCGGACCGGACGATCCTGAAAAATTCTTCCGGGTCAAGGGATGCGCCACCGACGAGGAGGCCGTCCACATCTTCCTGGTCAAGGTAATCTCCGGAATTGGAGCTTTTTACGCTTCCGCCATAGGCCAGGAGGGAACGTGTCGCCAGGTCGGCCCCCCCGAGCTCCGATAACAGGGACCGGATAAAACGACAACATTGCTGGGCATCCCGGACCGTGGCGTTCAGGCCGGTGCCGATGGCCCAGACGGGTTCGTAAGCGATATATACTCTCCCTCCATCCAAAAGAGCCATTGCTTTCGGGGAAAAAACGCTCCTTACCTGATCCTCGATGACCTTTTCCGTCGATCCCTGGTTCTTCTGATGTTCGGTTTCGCCGACGCAAAGGACCGGTTTGAGCCCGTTTTCAAGGCAGGAAGTGAATTTTTTCGAAATAATATCATTGCCTTCCTGGAAAAGATGCCTCCTTTCGCTGTGACCGACAAGGGCAAAGCTTGATCCAGCTTCGACGGCGCTTTTTATAGAATTCTCTCCTGTAAAGGCACCGGATAGTTGCCAATGAATATTCTGTATGCCGAGTTTGATATCTATTTTAGAATTTTGGAGATAACCTCCCATCGGCAGAAGGTTTATCGCCTGAGGGAAAAGTGCCACATTGACAGGATCTGGAACCCTTGACTCGATCTCTTTTACCTGTTCCAGCAGTGATATCAATTTTACGAGGAAGGCCAGGGACTCGGCCGCTCCCTTGTTCATCTTCCAGTTCCCGGCGATAAATTTGCCTCTCTTCATGGGCGCTCCACTCCATTCCCCGGGCCGTGTTACGGGACAAGAAGAGGCGTTATGCCCGGCAACTCCTTCTTCTCAAAAAATTCGAGGGTGGCTCCCCCACCGGTGGAAATGTGATATATACCCTGGGCAAATCCCAACAGGTTGGCCGCCGCCGCGGTATCCCCTCCTCCAAGAACGGAGATAGCGCCATCGGCTGACTTCTTGGCGACGGAGATTCCTACCCGTTTCGTCCCCTCTCCATAGGGTTTTCTTTCGAAAAGGCCCAGGGGACCGTTCCAGAGGATCGTACCGGCCCTCTGGATTTCGGCAGCAAAAAGGGCCACCGTCTCCGGCCCTATATCGAGCCCCGTCGAATTCTCCGGAACGGAGTCGGCTTTGATCACTTCAGCTTTGCCGTCGTCCCAGTTTTTTCCGGCGGCGACAAGATCCACCGGCAGAACGATCTTTACCCCTATCATGTTGGCGGTTTTAATAATCTCCGCCGCTACGGCCTCGGTGCCTTCCTCGCAAAAAGAGTTTCCGATGGCCTTGCCCGAGGCTTTGAGAAAGGGGAAAGCCATGGCTCCCCCTATAAGCATCGCGTCGGCCTTTTCGAGCATGCTCCGGATGAAGCCGATCTTGTCGGATACCTTCGAGCCCCCCAGGATTATCACCAGGGGCCTTTTGGGGCTCTCCATAACGGCGGAAAGAACGGAAACCTCCTTCTCCATCAGGATTCCGGCGAAGGAGGGGAGGAACCTGGTCACTCCCACGGTGGAAGCATGGGCTCTGTGGGCCGCGCTGAAGGCGTCCATAACGAAAAGATCAAAGGGCTTTGCCAGGTTTTCGGCAAAAACCTGGTCATTCGCCTCTTCGCCGGGATGGAACCTGAGGTTCTCCAAAAGACAGATGTCGCCTTCATTCATGGAGTTGACTTTTGCCGAGACCTTTTCTCCCACGCAGTCCTCGCAAAAGGAGGCCTCGGAATAGGCCAGTTGTCTGAGAAATCTCAAGACGGGGAAAAGAGAAAGGTCGGGCGAGACCTTCCCCTTCGGCCTTCCCCGATGGGAAGCAAGGGCGATCTTGGCTCCGCCTCGCCTGAGGAGGTTTAAAGTGTCCAGGTGGGCCCTTATCCGGGTATCGTCGGTGATTTCGCCCTCTTCCATGGGCACGTTGAAATCCACCCGGACAAGGACGTTCTTCCCCCCGAGTGATTGGCCCTCGATGGTTTTCAACCTCATGACCGTCAGGATTCCTTTGAAAGCATGTAATTGACGAGATCGATTACCCGGCAGGCGTAACCCCATTCATTGTCGTACCAGGAAAGGGTCTTGACCAGGTTGCCCAGGGCCATGGTATGCCTCGCGGCGAACAGGGAGGAACGGCTATCGCCCGTAACATCGACGGAGACTATGTCCTCCTCCTCGTAGCCAAGATAGCGCCTCATCGCTCCTTCCGCCGCTTCGCGAACAGCATCGTTGACCTCCCCGGAGGTAACCTCCCTGGATAGAACCGTTACGAGGTCGACCAGGGAAACGTCGGGTGTCGGGACTCTTATGGCCAGGCCGTTCATTTTCCCGGCCACGGGGGGGTAAACCTTGCCTATCGCCGAAGCCGCTCCCGTCGTGGTGGGGATCATCGAAAGGGCAGCTGCCCGGCCTCTATGGAGATTTTTATGAGAGGCATCGAGGGTTTTCTGATCGTTGGTATAGGCGTGGGTGGTGGTCATGAGCCCCTTTTCTATCCCGAAAGCCTCATGGAGGACCTTCACCACCGGAGCAAGGCAGTTGGTCGTGCATGAGGCGTTTGAGATCACGTGATGTTCAGCGGCGTCGTAGATCTCCTCGTTCACTCCCATAACGATCGTGGCGTCCTCGTTTTTCGCGGGGGCGGTGATGAGGACTTTCCTGGCGCCGGCTTCCAGGTGCTTCGCGGCTTTTGCCGAGTCGGTGTACTTTCCCGAGGATTCTATAACGAGGTCTATTCCCAGATCCTTCCAGGGAAGATTTTCCAATTCCGGTTCCGCCAGGACCTGGACGACCTTCCCATTGATCAGGAGTGAATCTCCCTCGACGGAGACATCACCCGGGAAACGGCGGTGGACGGAGTCATACTTGAAAAGATAAGCCCTTTGCTCCGCCGTGGTCCGGCTATTGGTGGCAACAATATCGAAAAGATCGTCACTGTCGTGCTCGAAAAGGGCCCTCAGCGCCAGCCGGCCTATCCGCCCGAATCCGTTAATCGCTACGCGTTTTTTCATTTGGACCGCCTCCCGTTTTATTTTTGGATATTTGCCGCATCCACGAAAAAGCGTTGTTACAGGAAGGAAAGGGAAAAACCGTCACATATCCTCCCCAATGACTCTCAGCAGTTCCGAGACACTCGGCGAATAAAGGGCATCGCCGTGGGGTTTGTAGGGCATACTGCCGTCAAAGATCTCCGCCACTCCTCCCAGGCATCCCTTTCTCAGGTGCGAGAGGAAGGGCCGGAGGAAGCACCATCCGATATCCTTCCTTTCGGGGTTGTATCTCAGGTAAGACGTTATAAACTGTCCCAAAAGCCAAGGCCAGGCCATACCCATGAACCGGGCTTTTTCTCTCTGGTCTATCCGCCCCTCGCAGCGGCCCTTGTACTTATCATGATGGGGGTCGAGGGTCCTGAGCCCAAAGGTGGTATAAAGTTCGTTCCAGCATGTTTCAACGATCGCTCTGCCTCTTTCGGGGTCCATCACGGAGACTGGGAGCGATACAGCCAGGATCTGGTTGCACCGGATCGATTCCTCCCTGGACTTTCCATCCACCCAGTCGTAAAGAAATCCCTTGTCGCACCAGAAAGTATTCTGGTAATTTCTTCGGGATTTTTCGGCCAGGGAGCCATATTCTGCGCATTCCCTGTCCCGACCGAGGATCTTCGAGTACTGCTCCATCGTCTTCAGCGAGTTATACCAAAGAGCGTTGACCTCGACCAGTTTGCCCTTTCTTTGGACGATAGGCTTGCCGTCGATCTCTCCGTCCATCCAGTTGCTCCCCGGATCCTCCGATTGGAGATCGAGCAGCCCGTCCTTGTCCAGCTTGATGCCGATCGAGGGAATTCCCTTGACATAACTGTCAAGGAGCCCCACGAGGTGGGGCCAGTTTTCCCTGACGAGGTCCGTCTTGCCAGTCAGGTCACAGAGCTTGTCCAGGGCGTAAAAGAACCACAAACCCGCATCACAGGCCCTGGTCACCAGTGATCCCGTATGGGGATTCACTTCAGAGGGCATAATATAATCATTCGCAATAGCCCGATCCAGCCATACCTTCAGAACCCTCTCGGCAAAGTCGGCCTTCCCAGTCACCAGCAAAAGGCCGGGGAGAGATATAAAGGTTTCTCTCGCGCTTTCTCTCACGGAAGGATAACCGGAGAATACAGCGGGGCGCTCCCCATCCACCTGGGAAAGGCAATGGGAGGCGGAATGAAGGAGATCTTTTACCATGGGCGTCTTCCTTATCAAGGGGCTCTCGGCTAGATTTTCCAAGAAAAAGTGCCTGGTCTCCTTTTCCATGGCCGCCACCGATTCATGGTCATAGTGCACGTTCTCCGATCCCAGGAGGACGTAGGCCCTTTCCCCCTCGGACAGGTCGATTGACAAAAATCCGGGAGACCACAGGCTGTCCGTTCCCGGTTTTTCACAGTCATCATGTTCATAGATAAGGTTTTCAAACCACAGTGGCTTGGAGTTCCAATCCCCCTGGTTGAAGGAAAAGTGACTCTTCAGTCCCCTGCCTTGGATCGTCACGGAGCTTTCCGTAAAAAACGACTCGAAGAGTGATCCATCCTTTTCAGGGCACAACCGATCAGCACCCCTGTGTGCGGCAAGGGGCCGTATTTCCAGTTTAATGCTTTCCGGGGAAGTGAGCAGTTCGTATTTTATTACCGTCAGGGGGAGGCTCCTGGGCATGAAGACTGTCTTCCTCAGGAAAACGCTATGGATCACGAAAAGCATTCCAGGAAGAGGTTCGGCTTGATATTCCTGCAGGTAACGATAGCCGTCGGGGTAAATTACATCGGTATAACGATTGGTGGAAAGATGGTATTTCTTTCCCCTGCTGATAACGGTCTCATCCACCTTGCTGATAAGAACATCGGGGAACGCCTCTTCTCCACCCTTTTTAATCACCAGCAAGCCGTGTTCGCGCCGGGTGTTCGCTCCGATCACGGTCGAAAATCCGAAACCGCCCCAGCCGTTTGTCGTCAAGAACTCCCGGCTGGAGCCTTTCTCGTAGGTGTTCACATCAGCCTTTCCCAGGTACATGGCCCTCAACCCCCCCTTTTTATTTTTTAAGACATCCTCGTCAGAAATTCAATTCTTTTCCAGCGGTACTTGACCGTGCTTTTACTCACGGGCTTTGAAAAGGCCTGCCCAAGCTCTTTGAGTGTGGCCGATGGATTTTCTTTCCTGATGTATACAAGTTCCCGCAAGTTCTCCGGCAACCCCTGGACCTCGCCGCTGGCCAGGAGCCTTTCCGCCAGTTCGAGCTGTCGATGGGCGGATTCCAGGGATTTTCTGATGTTAGAGGCATCACAGTTCACGACCTTGTTGGCCCTTTCCTTGATGGACCTGAGCAGCGCCTTCTCCTCGAGCAGGAGGGAAGTCCTGAACATCTGCATATTTGAAAGCATTCCAACTATAGAGGATTGGTCGCGTAGTATCGTCTCAAAAAAATTACGCCTTTTTCTTCTACTGAAGGGGATCCTGTTCAAGGAAAGAACTCTTTCCAGTTTTTCCGAAGGGTTCCATAGGGAAGCTTCGTTCACCCTGAAAGCCATATAATAACCCGTCCTGGGCAGGAACAGGGAGCCGCAGGACCCAAAGAGGCCCCTCAACCAATGCCAGGAAAGGGTTTCGAACCTCTTGGAATCGCCGTAATAGGAAATTCCCTTGAGAAGGGTCTCATGGTCGAGCCTCAATGAAACCTTGCCCCTCCTTCCTGCCGGGATCATGAGGTTCAGGGCTTGGCCGGATCGGGCCCAATCCGAGATCTCCCAAAGTCTTTTCAGCTTCCTGAATACGAAAAACCTTCCGCTTGAAAAGACCGTTCCCTCTTTGTCGCTGCTCGCTATAAGACCGGATAGAATCCCGCCTATCTCCACCGCGGCCTTGACCCCGTCATCAACGAGAATGGTTGACCAGTCGTCACGGGTCACTTCTCTCAACTTTTCCATGGGGATGAATCCCTTTCTTCCCTGGTGATTCGCATCAGTGCCTCGGATACTTTCTGGCTGTTGTGCCTGACGTTCCCTCCGGTGACATCGAGGAAACCCGATTGGATGATTTTTGACCCCATCAAGGCAAGGGACCTCTCGTTCTCCTCGTTCAGGAAAAGGGGCGCAGCCCCGGCCGCCAAGTACGACTTTAGAAGCGAGGGAGGCACTTCTTCCTCGTTGGCGAGGATATAGTCGGGGATCGTTCCGGAGGCTCTTGTTATCCACCGGATATGATCCATTATGGACATGCCGTCGGTTTCGCCGGGCTGAGTCATAAGGTTCGTGATGTATATCTTGGGCGCGGCCGTCCTCTTGAGGGCCTCTGAAATCTCCCTGAACATGAGGTTGGGGATGATGCTGGTGAACAGGCTTCCCGGTCCCAGCACAACCGCCTCGGCGTTCTCGATGGCCGCAACGGCTTCGGGAAAAGCCCTGGCATCGGCGGGCTCGATCCAAATCGATTCGATCCGGCAACCCCTCCTGGCGATGTCCAGCTCACCCCGAAGGGAATCACCATCAGCCGTGGCTGCGCAAAGAACCACCGACTCATTCGTAACAGGAATTACCTTCCCCCGTATGGCCAGCAATTTGTTGAGTTCCTCGACGGCCTTCCTGAAGTCACCGGTCATCTCCGTGGCAGCCAGGAGAATAAGATTGCCCAGGCTGTGGCCCTTGAGCTCCCCGCGGTCAAACCTGAAGTTCAGGATCCTGTTCAGAGAGCTATCGTCCTCGGCAAGAGCTAACATGCAGTTCCTGATATCCCCGGGAGGAAGAACGCCCCATTCTCCTCGCAGGCGGCCAGAACTTCCGCCCTCGTCGGTAACTGTCACTATGGCAGTTATATTTCGCGTGTAGTATTTTAACCCCGAAAGCAATGTGGAAAGGCCTGTCCCTCCACCGATAGCGACAATATCGGGACCCTGCGTGATCTTGTGCAGGAAGGCCTTGGTCATAATGGTTCCGTCCCTTTTGTCCTGCGATCCACCGGTTCCCTCTTCCACCTCTTCCTGGAAGAGTCTCGCCCCGAGAAGGGCTATGATTCCCCCCGTGAGAAGACCGATGGTGAAGGCCGACCACCAGTTCACGTTACCACCGTATCCTTTTCAATATCCCTGTGCCTGATCGACGAATTTTCAGGCATCTTTGACCCGAGCCATTCCACGACGGCGACAGACCTGTGTCTGCCTCCCGTGCAGCCTACAGCGATATGGACGATGTTTTTTCCCGTGTTCCTGTATAGCCCCATGACCTGCTCCATCAGTTCCGAAAGGGCGCCAAAAAAACTGGATACTCCCTCATGGGAGAGGATGAAATCCTGGACTTCCCTGTCTCTTCCGCTCAAGGGCCTCAGGCGCGATTCGTAAAAGGGGTTCGGGAGGAAACGGACATCTATGACAAAGTCGCTATCCTGAGGGATGCCGTGTTTGAACCCAAAGGAGGTAAAGATGACCTTGAGGGGTCCTTCAGTTATGTCCATCTTTCCGAAGATCTCATTCCTAAGTTGAGACAGGGTCAAATCCGACGTTTCTACGACTAGGTCGGCAATCTCGTGGATCTGGGATAGTTCTCTCCGTTCCCTGTGGATGGCCTCGAGGATGGTTATCTCCGAGGAGAGGGGGTGTCTTCTCCTGGTCTCCTCGAAGCGCTTGACGAGGCAGACATCGGAGGCATCGAGAAAGATGACCTTGATATTGAGTTCTCTCCTCCTGAGGTTGCCTATGATGGCGAAAAGATCGTCGAGGAGGCTTTCCCCCCTGATATCGACAACGGCCGCAACACCATTCTGTACCGCTTCCTCGTGCCTTCCCAGTACCTGCAATAGTTGGGGGAGCAATGTCGGTGGGATGTTTTCAATAGCATAAAAGCCAAGGTCTTCGAACATACGAAGCGCAGTGGATTTTCCGCTTCCTGACATGCCCGTGATTATCACACATCTGGAGACCCTGTTTGGAAGGGATTCTTTCAAAGCGAGATCCTTCTTTCAATAATCATTGATGAGGCACGGCGCAATCCCCACTCCTCCCCGTCACTACTTCCACGGCATGGCGGAGAACCGGGGCAATAGCACTGAAGCATTGCACCGCTCCCCTTTCGCTTCCCGGCAGCGTGATCACAATTGTACCGGAACAAGCCACGGCGAGGGACCTGGAGAGGATGGACCTCACGTTTTCAAAGGACGTCTTCCATCTCATGTACTCGCCGATGCCGGGAATCTCCCTGCATCCCAAGGACTTTACCGCTTCAGGAGTGACATCCCTGGCGGAAATGCCCGTTCCTCCAGTGACCAGGACGATGTCAACCCCGGCTGCCATCCATTCCCGGATCTTGTCGCTGATCTTGACGGTTTCGTCGGGGACGATCCCTGACTTAGACAGGATACCCCCTAGGATGGGCAACGACCTCTCCAGGGCGGGCCCGGCGGTATCTATCCTTTCGCCCCGACTTCCCTTGTCGCTCACGGTCAGGACTCCCACCGTGAGGGACGGCCACAGGTCAAAAGAAGACGAAACCAACAGGAATCCCTTGTCGACCACGAGGAAGGATCTCTTTTGATCGGGCCTCTCTTGGCGCCTAAGGATCACCCCATCGGAAAAATGAAGGAAATCACCCGGCCCGACCAGGGGCACCTCGCGGACCCTGATCCCGAAGACCCCTTCGGAAAACGAGCCCTTTCCCGCTTCTTCAAGGACCAACTCAAGGGCCAAGCCATCGACAAGGGGGTTCCCCAAGTCGTCGCTATGGAGGTACACCATTGGGCGATCACTGAATCGGCCGGAAAAACCAAGAACCCTGTTTTTCACGCCCCGTCTTCCCCCCGGTATTCGCCGGATTTGCCCCCGCTCTTCCCAAGAAGCCGAATCCGTTCAATGATAATCCCCTTGTCAATCGCCTTGCACATATCATAAAGGGTCAGCGCCGCCACTGATACCCCCGTCAGCGCTTCCATTTCGACCCCCGTTACATCCGTCGCCCTGACGGTGCAGGTTATCCTGGCCACCCTTCCCTTAGGTTCCAGGTCGCAGGAGACCGAAACATGATTCAGCCTCAGGGGGTGACATAACGGCACCAGGACCGAGGTCTGTTTGGCTCCCATTATCCCCGCAACTTCGGCGACTCTCAAGACATCTCCCTTGGTGCTCCTGCCCTCCATCAGGGAATGGAAGACCTTTTCGGGAAATCTAACGAACCCCTCGGCCAAGGCTTCCCTCTTAGTGGGTTTTTTCTCGCCCACGTCGACCATAACAGGTCTTCCGGAGTGGTCAAGATGAGATAATCCGTCCATGCTTCATCCCCCTATCCGCGACATGTGCATCGATCCCGTTCGGGCCTGGTCGTAGGATCCGGGTTTTATGTTCACTGCCCGGAGGACCAAGGCTTCCACCTCGGCGGCGTCGCCGGAAATAAGCGCGGGCCTCAGGAAGATCCCATCTTCGGAGAAAAGACAGGGCCTCATGATCCCGGTGGCGGAAACGCGGAGCCTATTGCATTTGTGGCAGAAGTGATGGGAGACCGCCTCAATCAGGCCGACCCTCTGGCCGGTGGTCAAGTGTCTGAAATAACGCGCGGGTCCAGCACTGTGGTCGGAGGAGTTATCCAGCCTTTCCCACATTTCCGGATCGGGCAACCTTTGAATAATTTCGGAAGCCGGGATGAACAGGCCCTTTTTCCATATGGAATCATCGAGGGGCATGAATTCGATAAGGCGCAGCGTGGCCCGATGAGACCTGGCAAAGTCAAGCAGGGCCTCGACCTCGCCATCGTTGACCCCCTTCATGAGGACGGTGTTTATCTTGATGGGTATCGTCGTTCGCTCCGCCAGGAGCCTGATGCCTTCGATGGCGTCCCGGAGCCTACCATTCCTCGTTATGAAGCGAAAAAGATCCTCATCCAGGGTGTCAAGGCTGACATTCACACCGGAAAGTCCTGACCGGCCTATCTCATCGATGAACTGGGGGATCAGGCTGCCATTGGTGGTCAGGACGGTACGGATCCCAGGGACCGAAGCGCTGAAGGCGTCAAGAAAGGGGAAAAACCCCTTCCTCACCAGGGGCTCCCCACCGGTAAAACGTATCTTTTCGACTCCCAACCCTCCCAGGATCTGTGCCAGGAAAATTATTTCCTCGTAGGTCATTATCCTGTCATGGGGGATCCATTCGAGACCTTCTTCCGGCATGCAGTAGACGCATCGGTAATTGCACCTGTCAGTGATCGAGATCCTGACATAGTTGAGTCGCCTTTCGAAGCGATCTTTCAAAATATCCATCGGTACCCCCCCAGGGAGTCAACTTCACGTCTCCACTTCTCGTCGGAAAGAGTCTCCATGAGAATCCGGATTCCCGGATGATCGATGAAGCGTTCGGGAATGACGAGTTCGAAATCTTCTTCCATTACGGGTATGAAATCGGTCTCGAAAGCCTCCGCCGCCGCCTTGACGCCCAAGGTGGCGTCGGCTGAACCTCCCGATATCCTGGCGGCCGCTTCGAAATGGGTAATCGCGATGTTGTCATAGCCATTGATTGATTCCGGATCGGCCCCGGCTTCCCTCAGGAGGTGGTCAAAAAGAATCCTGGTGCCCGCTCCGGGTTGCCTGTTGACGAAAAAGGCACCGGTAACGACAAGGTCTTTAACGGAACGGATCCCTTCGGGGTTTCCTTTTCTGACCAGGAATCCCTGTTGCCTCCCGAACAGTTTGATCCTCCGCCAACTCCGGGTTTCATCCAACCTTTCGATAAAACTATCGTTGTATACCCCCTTCTCAGGGTCAAGGAGGTGGCAAGATGCGATATGGCCCTCTCCTCGGGCCAACGCCGTCAGGCCGCCAAGGCTTCCGACGGAACGGATCGCCAGGTCGCCACCTCTTTCTCTTACATAGGAGACTATCCTCTCAATGGCCGGGTCGTTGGAGCCTTGGTAGACGACCCTCTTTTTGAAATCCACCTTTTTCCTGATCAGGATCTCAATATCGCTCCCCTTTGGAACCTCGAGGACGGAAGACCCAAGGAGAGCGAATCCATCCGAGTCAGAGATGGAAAAAGTCGAACTGGCACCGGCAGGGAGGGGCCATGAATAAACGGTGCCGTCGATCTCCCCGCATTTGACTCTAAGCCATTCCAAAACCCCCTGCGGCGAAGAATGGTGCAGGAGGAACTTCGTTTTGAGGGTCTCGGAGGCCCTAACGGCCTCTTCGGGGGAAGGAGCGGAGGTTTCGCCGTAAAGCCTCCGCAAAAGGGGGTTGATAATGCTCCAGCAGGTCACAAGGGCGGACATGGGAAACCCTGGAAGTGCTACCAACGGTTTGTTACCCGAAACTCCTGCTATGACTGGCCTTCCGGGTTTCATCCTGACGCCCCTGAAAAGAGGGTCCGAAAGCTTCCCGATCACTTCCGCACTGTGGTCTCTCTTGCCCTTCGCTGTTCCGGCGCCGATGACGACGAGGTCGTAGGCCTCCAAAGATTCTAGGACGGCTTTACTGATGAGCCTTATATCGTCGTGGACCAGTTCGTGGACGTCCAGGGGAAACCCCCAGTCGTAGAAGAGCTTTCTCAACATGTAGGAGTTGGTCTCCGGAACCCTGGCCCACTCCCTGACGTCTCCGCTGACCCACTCGCCGGCGGGGATGATCTCATCCCCAGTGGGTATGAAGATGGTCCGCGGCAACCTTGAAACGCTGACCCTGGAGTGGCCCGAGGCGATCAGCAGCGGTATCAGGAAGGCGTCAAGCGAATCCCCTCTTCTGGCTATAACCTGACCCCTTGTCACGTCCTCGCCCTCGGGTCTCACATTTTCGCCCTTCGTCGTCATTTTCGCCACAAGAAGGGTGCTTCCTTCCAGGGAGGTGTCCTCGACCATCACGACCGAATCGAAGGAGCGATCCACTCCCCCGCCGGTGTTCACCCAACCGTAGTGGCCCTCCTGGATCCTGGCCGGTGTCCGGGTGGAAGCGTTGGCTGTGTCAGAAGCCTTCAGGGCAAACCCGTCAACGGCGGAGGCCGGATATTGGGGAAGATTTCTCTTGGAAAGGACATCCTTGCCCAGGATCCTTGGCGGGTGCCCCTCAAAAAGCAGGAGGTCCACCTCCTCGAGTTCGCCGAGAGGGAGCACTCTCCTTTCGATCATGGACCATGCGCTCAGAAGATCCAGGTTCTCCTCGAAGGTCACCAAAGCCACACCTCGACAAGAGATCCTTTTCTCAGGGTCTCCGTGTTTTCGGGAAGTCTGATCAGGCCGTCGGAACCACCCATGCCCAAAAGAAACCCTGACTTCGCCCAGGAGGGCCGAGCTTCTCCCTCGGGGCCGATCTTCAGGGGGATGAATTCCTCCACACCGCTCTTTCCGATAATATCCTCCCCCGCGGGGAGGGAGATTTTCCGGAAAAGGTCGAGAGGCTTCCCCATTATAAGTGATGAGATAAGGGGTACCAGGAAGGTCAAGGCTATTATGGCACAGGAGTGAGGATGTCCCGGCAGGCAGACGGCTAATTTTTTCCTGGAAGGATCGCCGGAGACAATGGTTGGTTTGCCGGGGGAAATATTGAGACCCCTGACGATCAGCTCCCCTTTGCCCAGTTCCCGAAGAAGAAGGACTGAATGATCCCTGGCGCTGACCGAGGAACCTCCGCTCAGGATCAGGACGTCAAATTTTTCCAGGGCTTTGTCGAAAACCTTTTTCAGTTCCTTTGGGTCATCAGGGACAATGCCGAGGAATTCACCCCCGATGCCGGCTCTTGCCAGGTTGGCCAAGATGATGGAAGAGTTGACGTCCCGGATCATCCCGGGTTGGATCTGTTTAACGCCCGCCGGGACGATCTCATCGCCGGTACTTATAATGGCAACCCCGAGGTCGCAGACCGTGGCTGCAACCTGTCCGCAGGAAGCCAGGGCAGAAATATTGCGAAAGTCAAGGATATCTCCCTTGCGAGCCAGTTTTTGACCCTTGCTGAACTCCTCACCCTTCAGGAGGAGGTTTTCCCCCTTCTGGACAGGTTTTCGAACCTCGAGCAACATTCCGGCATGGGAGGTGTCTTCGAGCATTACGATGGAATCCGCCCCCGCTGGTAAAGCACTTCCGGTATGCACCTGGACAGCTTCTTCGGGGCCGACCCGCATCTTGGGGATCGAACCCATGGGCACCTCGCCACGAAGGTTCAAAAAGGCGGGGGAAGCATCACTAACGCCTATTAAATCCACCGACCTCACGGCGAAACCATCCCGAAGGCTCCTGTCAAAAGGAGGGCTCGCATCGGGAGCGATGATATCGGCTCCCAAAACGAGACCCAGGGCCTCGTGGATCGGAATTCCCTCCCTCACACCCACGGGCCAGGGGAATCCCATCCCTTGAGCGAGGGTGTGCAGGGCTTCATCCCTTGGAAGGGTCCTGGTCACAAAACCCGACATTTTAATTTGTGCGGAAGGATCATCGGTCTCTTCCGGCTCCTATTCCTGTTTTGTGACCAACGTGGGATATCCCTTCGAGGCGAGTTCCCTGGCGAGGTTATCCGCCTCAACCTTTTGGTCGCCCGCGGGCACCCTTACCCTGTAATAAGTCTTCCCACCGACCTCCGCCCTGGTCACATAGGCGTTGAAGTTTTTATCTCTTACTTCTCCTACGAGGGTTTCTGCCGATTCCTTCAGGGAAAAGGCCCCGATTTGGACGACCCAACTCCCCCGTGAGGCTTGGGCAGGCATAGGAATTTTGGTTTCCGTCCCGGTCCGGGTTGATGTTGGTGCGGCTCCCTCGGCAGCCGGCTCGGCTTGGGCGGTTCCAGATTCCGTCACGGGTTCGTCACCACCGGGGGCGGGAACAGCAACGACCTGGGAGTTGTCGACGGGTTCGGCGGTTAGAGACATGGACGGGGTCTCCCCTTCATGGTACTCGAGGTTTTCGGGATAACTCACCGGGCTTTCTGGAGGCATGAAAAGAAGCCTGACCCCGAGGATTAAAAGCCCTACGGCCAGGATGGCGACCAGGGGCAGCATTATATGGCCGAAGGCGAATACAGCCGGCTTTTCCTTGAACTTCCTGTTCCTTCTGAAGCTCACCGATGATCACCTCTCTGAGAGTGTTCTCCAACGATAAATATTTAATTATAACCAAGAAGACCCAGTTGCTCCAGCAAAATAACCCTCTGTTCCTGGCCGGGCTCAGAGACTCTCGTGGCTCCCTTTCCATGGGAGCAGAAGCCCTTTGCCATGGATAAGCCCTTCCAGGCGAGGGCGAACTCAAGGGCGGCTTCCCTCGGCTCCTGGAAGTTGACACGGCAACCCTTCGCAGGGCCGTCTCGGAAGAGTTTTTTCAATCTCTTTTTCCGGGTATGGGCTTCCCCGTCGCTTATCATCTCGGCTTTTTCCCAGGGAGTCATGGGTTTTGGAACGAATACGCCTACGGAAGCCGTTACCTGGAGTCCATTCTCGGCACGGACACGGCCGCTTAAACGGGCGATATCGTCCACATCGGAGGCCCTTTCGCCCGGGATACCCATCATGAAATAAAGTTTAACCTTCCTGATACCCATACTTGAGGCCATGGCCAGCCGCTCGATGATATCGTCCTCGGTAAAGTATTTTCCGCAGGCTCTTCTCAGCCTGTCGTTCCCGGCCTCCGGCGCGACAGTGAGGGCATGCCTTCCACTTCCAGTCAGGGATTTGATCATGGATTCGCTGATATTATCCACCCTGAGCGACGCAAAGGATACGGCTGTCCCCAGGGAGTCCACGGCGGAAAGCAACTCCGCCAGGAACGGGTAATCGCCGGTTTCGGGTGATATGAGACCAATCTGAATACCACCAAAGGAACCAACCGAGGCGATGTCCTCCAGGACTCGTCCAACGGAACGGATCCTGGGCTTTCCGAAGGAAGAAGGGATGGTGCAGAAGCTGCAGTTCCTCCTGCAACCCCTCTGGAGTTCAACCAATACCGTTTTGCCAAAGACCGAGGAGGGAGCGATCCAGAGGCTTTTCCCCCTCGCCTTGTCCAGGTCGTCAATGATGTTCCTGCGCTTTTGGGCTTTCTCGCCCTTCAGGATGACCCGGTCATGCAGGGAAGGCACATAAATGGAGGGATGTTCAGCCAGCGCTTCCCGGAATTTGGAGCGATCCCCATGGCGCAGGTAATGACGGGCTTCTCTCACCAGGTGTTCTACGACCCTTTCGCCATCACCGAGAACGACATAATCAGCCATCCCCGAGAAGGCCAGGGGGTTGATGTAGCTCAGGGCACCACCGACCCCAAAAACGGCCTGACCCAGGGATTCCCTTTCTTCAGGACAGGGAGATATGCGCCACCGACGAAAGAGTGAGAGGAGGGTCAAGATATCTGGTTCATAGGCAACGGAAGCGGAAATGAGGGGGAAATTGGAGATAGGCCTTTCTGCCTCCACCGAAAGGGCGGAAAGTCGCCCCGCGAAAAAACGTTCGACCCCGACGCCTAGGGTCCGCATCTCGGCAATAATCGTCTGGAATCCGAGGTTTGCCATCCCCACCTGGTACCGCGCGGGATAAAGCATGGCCCACAGTGGATAACCTCCCTGGGGAAGGTCATCCAACTCGATTTCCTGCTCCCGAAGGTATTTCCAGTTCTCCCTTTTGTATTTCCCAGAAAGGCGTTTCAATGATGCTTGTCCCGTTCCGTTCTTTTAAAACTGATGACCGAACTTCCTCCTTCGGATCTCGGGAGGGGTATCCAGGTCTTCCACATCGACAGGGGACGACTCAAAGTCTTTATCGACTTTCTTCAGGACATCTCTCCTGGCGAGAGCTTCGGTCTCAATGAAGGATCCCCCGCTTCTTCTGGGCAGCGACAGCGACCTTCTGGGGCTTTGTCCCGAGGCAAAACCCGTGGCTATTACTGTTATCTGAACCTTTTCGTCCAATTCGGGGTCAAGGACGTGACCCCAGAGGATGGTTGCCTTGGGATCGGCGGCTTCGGTTACCACCTGGGCAGCCTCCTGGATTTCGTGGATGCCCAGGTTCGGTCCCCCGGTGACGTTGAAGAGCACCCCTCGCGCTCCGGTAATAGGGCCATCCATCAGGGGACTGTTTATGGCGGCATGTGCCGCCTTTGAAGCCCTGTCATCCCCCTTTGCCTCGCCAATTCCCATTATGGCCGTTCCAGCATCCATCATGATGGTCCTTACATCGGCGAAATCTACGTTGACCAGGCCTGGACGGAGGATAAGATCCGTGACACCTTGAACGGCTTGCCTCAGCACATCATCGGCGAGCCTGAAAGCATCGAGGAGGGTCGTCTCCTTTTGGGTGATCTCCAGTAGCCGGTCATTCGGTATTACGATGAGGGCGTCCACGTTGCCGCGAAGATTCTCAATACCCTCCAGGGCCTGCGTTATCCTCCTATGGCCCTCGAAAAGAAAGGGTTTAGTCGCCACGGCCACGACAAGGGTCCCGTTTTCTTTCGCGGCCTGGGCAATTATCGGCGAGGCACCTGTACCGGTCCCACCACCCATTCCGGCCGTAAGGAAAATCATATCAGCCCCGTTCAGCGCCTCCCTGATCTCATCGATGGACTCTTCAGCAGATCTCATGCCGATCTCGGGGTCCGCTCCAGCGCCAAGACCCTTGGTCAATTCCCTTCCCAGCACGATCTTTACGTCGGCTTCGGAGAGGCTAAGGTGAGCGATATCAGTATTGGCGGCGATGAATTCCACGCCGGTCACTCCGCTCCGGACAATGTGGTTGAGGGCATTGCCACCGCCTCCACCAACTCCGATAACCTTGATCACTTCGCGTAACTGCGACTGTGAACCTTCGATCTCAAAGAGTTCTGCCATCCGAGTAACCTCCACGATAAACGGATTAGAACAGTTCCTTGAAGGCGTTCTTCAAGGCATCGAAAAACCTGGCCATTTGAGACTTACCGTCACTTCCCTTTATTTCCGCTTCCCCTTTCTTGTGGTTCGAGACCATGATTTCCCCAGTCCGCTCCAGGCCCCAGGCAATACCTGACCCCAAGGAACCCGGTTTAAGAAGGTTTTCGGGGTAGTTCTTCCTTTCCAGGAGGTAATTAGCGATCCCCACCGTGGAGGAAAATTCGCATCCCCTTGCATGGAGAGGGAGGCTTGATTCTTTGACGGGCACGCCTAGCCGGACCGGTATTTCAAAACTCTCGGAGGCGAGATCGATGAATCCTGGAGATTCTGCGACGCCACCTGAAAAAACGATGGTCCGAAGCGCTCCTTCGCATTCGAACTCTTCAATTTTGGGGACGATGAATCTGAAGAAGATCTCCTCGATTCTCGGCGACACGATATCGAGAACATTCCGGACGGTCACCACGAAGGGCTCCCCACCCATTTCAAATTCAAGTTCATCATGTAAATCCTCAGGGGCTTCGGAAAGGGATACCTCGCGCTTCAAGTATTCGGCCTTTGATGCCGGTATCGAGAGCAATTCCGCGACATCCTGGGTAACCAGATCCCCACCGACCGGGAAAACCGCCATTGCCCTGACAAGTCCCTCCCTGGCGTAGGTCACGGTGGAGGTACCCGCCCCGATATCGACAACCACGGCTCCGTCTTCAAGCTCTTCTTCGCTGAGAGAGCCAAAAGCGGAAGCGATCGATTTATGTACCACTCCTAGTACGTTCAATCCGGCTTTCTCGGCACAACTTACAGATTTCCGGACTTCTTCCCCGGCAAGACCGATGAAGAGGACCTCGACGGCCAATTCCGATCCTAAAAGCCCTGTCGGGTCCTTCATGGAAGAACCAGAGTCAACGGAGAAGGTAAGCGGAATCGCGTGAAGCAAAAGGTCCTGGGTACTCTCTCGGGCAGTCTTCAACACTTCCTTGAGGATATCCTTTATATCCTTGCCGGTGACGGTTCTTTCGGGTTCCCCTTCCTCTCTCAAGGATAACTTCTGTCCCATAACAAAAGAAAAGGCCGACGAAGGCCCTATCGAAAGGAACGTGTCTCTGACGTTTAGATCGTAAGCCTTTTCTACCTCGTCTACGGCTTTCCTGATGGATTCGACCACGAGATCGCCGTTCCGAATCTCGCCCCGGGAGATCCCTCTTGATCTTGAGGAACCTATGGCGATAACCTGTGCTTCCTGTGAGAGGGGATCCGTTTCGGTCACAATCAGTGAGATCTTCCTGCTACCGATATCAAGACCCGACCATATGATGGGTTCTACCTTCCCTCTCCTCATGGGCGAACCTCCAGACCAAATGAAATCAGGGAATGACCCTGACCAGGATCTTTCCGGAATAGGTTGTATCCACTAGCAGGTTCTTGCCACTTGAACCGGTTTGCGAAAGTATATCATTTACCGCTTCGAGCAGGGGCGGCCAAAGATCAGGGGATTCACCAAGGAGAATTCTTACACATCCCTCGCCGGTTCTTTCGAGTATCTCGACGGTTCTTCTACCCTCGCCCCTGTTGACGGTGATAGTGGAAATCCTTTTGTAAAAACCTGCCCTTTCCAGCGCCTCTTTCCAGGACTCGATCTCGTTGCAGGGTATCACCGAATCCTTGACGGAGTTTTCAATATCCGTACCGGACGGTATGGGGTCTGGCAAGCCCGGACCCCATACAAGAACTGCCCCCTCCCTCGCCGACTGCTGGGAAATGATACTGTTCATAGAGTGATGGATCGACCACATCCTGCCCTCTCTGGCGAGGAACCACTCTCCCCCGGACCAGAAGACCATGAACCAGGGCTCGAGAGGCGTAACCTCCACATCGAAGGCACCAAGACCTGTTTGGGTAATATACATATCGACGGGTGCCTCCGCCATGATTGATTTTTCAATGGTTCCCCGTTTTAATGAAAATAAGGGCCAGAATCGATGTGACATCGGTTCGATGCGCTTCCAGAAATAATCATCTGAAACAAGGGCAAGGGAACCGAAGGAGACCGACCTGAGACGGAAGAACTGGAATCGTTCTTCCGTACAGTATAGCATCCCTGAAAGGAAAACAAGAAACAGGGCAAACCTAACCGCCGACTTCCTCATGGGGGAACTCACCCATAATACAAAGCTCCAACTCAAGGAGGATTCCCGTCTCCTGGTAAACTCTTTCCCTGCAGATGGAGATCAACCTGATAATATCTTCGGAACTGGCCGATCCTTTATTTATGATAAAATTGGCGTGTCTTTCCGATACCTCCGCATCCCCCTCCCTGAGCCCCTTGCACCCGGCATCGTCCAGGAGTTTTCCGGCGAACTCTGTTCCGGGGTTTTTAAAGAGGCACCCTGCCGTCTTGACACCCCTGGGCTGTCCCGCTCTTTTGTTAAAGTACTTTCTGGCGGCTTGTGCCACATCGGCAGTATTCTCCTTCATGAGGACCAATCTGCAGGCGACGATAGCCTTGTTTTTCTCCAGGAGGTTGGAAAAACGATAGGAAAAACGAAGGTCTCCACCCTTTTTCCATTGGGTAAGGCCGTTTTTATTTATCAGCAGCACCGATTCAACAAGATCACCAAGGGCCCTTCCTTCAACTCCGGCGTTTCCGCGAAGGGCGCCCCCGACGCTCCCGGGTATACCCGCGATAAATTCCAGCCCTCCCCATCCCCTTTCTATCGAAAGCGCCAGAAGGGCAGCCAGGGTAACGCCCGCTTCCGCCTCAATCAGGATCGAGTCACCCTTTTCTCCCCACATGACTCCGTTCAGGCCGCCGGTCTGAATGGTGATGCCCCGAAGGCCTTCATCGGAGATGAGTACGTTGCTGCCCCCTCCCAGGAACCAGACGGGGATTCCTTCCTCAACGCTAAAATCGAGGACCGCCGACAGCTCATGGCGAGTTGCAGGCCTGGCAAGGCACTCAGCGGGCCCCCCCACTCCGAGGGTCGTAAGATCTTTCAGAGGATTATCAAAGGAACAAAAGGGAAGGATATTCCGGTTAAGCCTTGACCGCCATCGCATCGAGGTTAACGCCTTTCCCTTCAAGGCGCCGCTGAATCTTCTCCCCCACAATGGAAACGTCGCCCGCGCCGATGGTAGCGATAACATCGCCCTCAATTACACTGGCGGAGATCTTGGCCAAAACTTCTTCCATATCGCTGCAGAAGTCAAAACCCTTGTGTCCTTTTTGCTTCAGAATATCTCCTATCAGCGTAGAAGAGACGCCTTCGATAGGCATTTCATCGGCGGGAAAAACGGGCAGGAGAAATACTCCATCGGACAAGGAGAGCACCTCGGCGAATTCTCTGTACATCGCAGCGGTCCTCGTAAAACGATGGGGCTGAAAAACGGTCATGAGCCTTCTTTCGGGGAACATCTTTCTCAGGGTACCCAGGGTGGCGGCAATCTCCCTGGGGTGATGGCCGTAATCATCAAAAATATCTACATCGAGGGAGGGAACGGACCCCATGTGCTGCAAGCGTCTTTTAGCTCCCTTGAAGGTCCTCAGCGCCTGGGAGGCCGCTTCGAGGGGAACCCCTATCGCGGCGGCGGCGGCACAGGCCGCAAGCGAATTAAGAACGTTATGTTCGCCGGAGATCTGGAGTGATATCTCGAGGGCTGGCGTGCCACCCCTGCTAAGGGTATAGGTAACCCCTCCGCCCCTGTTGTGCCTGACATCCTGGGCACCCCAGTCCCACCGGCCCCCCCACCCGTAGGTGAGATGCTTTCCGTTTATTCTGTTCTGCAGGAGAGCGGACAGCCCCCTGTCTTCTCCGCAGACAATGGCGGTCCCTTCGGGCTCCCTGTTGCCGAGGAACCTTTCGTAGGCCTCAAGAACGGAATTGAAATTGGGGTAATAATCGACATGATCCCAATCGGCATTGGTCACAATTGCCACATGGGAGCGAAACAGTTCGAAGGACCCATCACTTTCGTCGAGCTCGGCGACCATGTGTGCGCCCTGTCCCAGCTTAGCGTTTCCACCAATGTCACAAAGCTCCCCTCCAATGGCGACCGTGGGGTCAAGCCCGGCGTTCTCCAGGATCAGGCCAATCATGGAGGCTGTCGTCGTTTTGCCGTGAGTTCCGGCCACGCCGATACCCTTTCTCATGTTGAAGAGCCAGCTGAGCACCTCCGCTCTTTTAAATATCCGGATACCTCTTCTGGCTGCCTCGGTTAATTCTTCCGTCTCCAGGGGTATGGCACTGCTGAATACCAGGGCATCGGGGGTGAATCGGTCAAGATGGCTCTTGTCGTGGCCCAGAACGAATTCAATGCCGTTGGGGGATATCTTGTTTATATAATAGGTATGTGAAACATCGCACCCGGTAATTGTCATTCCCATCTGGCGTAAAAGAAGGGCCAGGCCGCTCATCCCGGCTCCTCCTATGCCCATGAGGTGCACCCTCTCGAGGTTGTCGAATCGGGCATCGAAGTCGTTCAATTGCGACCTCTCCCTTCGGCGATTTGTTGTAAAAGTTCCCAGATCTTTTCACTGGCTTCACTGGTCTGTATCCCGGAAAACGGAGAGGCTTGACCACGCCCAGCCTTCTTAAGTTCATAGTCTATCATGAACAAAAGCTTTTCAAGAGTACTGTCGTCCTCCCAAATTGTTCCGAATCCCTTTTGAGCAAAAATCCTGGCATTGGACGCTTGATGGTCCCCTGCCGCATCCCTCCAGGGAATTATGACAGAAGGCAGGCCGATTGCAACCAGTTCCGCCAGGGTTGATGCCCCTGCTCTCGATATGACGACATCGGCAATGGAATAGAGGAGGTCGATCTCCCATGCTCGAGGAAGAAGCAGCAGGTTTTCAGCGACCCTGACGGGTTTATCGGTGGAGCCGACCACGAAGAAATGATAACCTCCGAAGGACTCATCACCGGATACGTTCCTGAAGAGCCCGGTCAGGGGATCACTCCCCATTGAACCTCCGAGGACCAGGACCCGGGGTCCGGGCGGCAGATCCAGGTTGTATCCAAGAAGCCTCCAGGCTTCGTCGGGAGCCAGGCGCCTCAATTGCCTGACGGGGATTCCAACGGGTAGGTATCGCTTCGCGGAGAGAGGATCGCATATTTCCCAACCCGTACAGATGGGGATCCCGAGCTTGGCTGCGAAAGAAGTGACCTTGCCGGCCCTGGCGTTTTGCTCGTGTAAGAGGAGGGGCAGCCCTAGCAATTTCGATGCCGCCATGGCTGCCACGGAGACATAACCGCCGAACAAAAGGCAGATATCAGGTGAAAAGTCCTTTATGGCCCTCATGGCGACTTTCATTGATCGGACAAGACCGATGGAGCGCGAAATCCTCGTTCCTGGCGAACCCCAAAGGGGCGACCCGGCTATGGGAAGGACCACCGGAGAAACACCGGCATGTATATAAAGACTCTTTTCGAGGTCACGGCTCCCGGATAGAAAAAGGACCTCTGCCGTGGCCTGGTTCCGGTCAATCCAATCGTAAAAGGATAGGGCGGGCCAAATATGACCCCCGGTACCACCGGCAGCAATCAAAATCTTCATGTCGTCCTCCCTTCAGCCGGGAACAAGTTCCGCCTCATAAGGCGCATTAAAATGCCGATCTTGCACCATCCCAGCACGAGAGAACTGCCACCGTAACTTACAAAGGGGAGGGGCACTCCGGTCAGGGGGATCAGCCTGAGAACTCCGGCGGCATTCACGAAAAAGGGGATGTACACCGCCAGGGTTATGGCCCAGACCAGGGTAGCCTCGAATCGGCCCGCCGCAGAACGGTAGGACAGGTACTGGATAAACAACAACAAAGCGTAGAGGAGGACTATCGAAAAGGTTCCTACCATTCCCAACTCCTCGCCGATCGCAGCCAGTATGAAATCGGTGTGCGCCGCAGGAAGATACTGTAGTTTCTGAAGACCGTGTCCGATGCCCACCCCTAAAAACCCCCCATTGGCAAAAGCAATGAACCCCTGGAGGGTCTGAAACCCGCTCCCGAGGGGGTCGCTCCAGGGATCCAAAAAACTGGTGATCCTCTCGATGCGATACCGCCCCAAAAGAACAACGGGAATGAAAACGACTGCTGAAGCTGCAGATCCTGCGACGAGGGGGATGATCCAACCAAAGACCTGGACGAAAACAGCCATGCAAAGGGCACAAAGGATCATTACCCCGCCGAGATCGGGCTGAAACAGGAATGGCCAGGCAGAAAGGGCAAAGATCAACAGGGTCCGCCCCATCGCCCTGCCTCTCGTAAGGCCTTCTTCACTCAACTTCTTCGACAGGTGGATGGCCAGGGCAAAGATCATTACCTCTGAAGCCTGGAGGTTCAAAGGCCCGATTCTAACCCACCGGCTGGAACCTCCTCCCGATCGGCCCAGTTCCGGCAGAAGAGTCAGTATCATCAGCAGGACTGCCCCGGACCATATAACTCCACTCCATTTTTTCCAGAAAGCGACGGGAGGAAGAGCGCAGGCAATCATGGCCCCGAGGCCGACGAGCAACCACTGTACCTGTTTCAGTCCATAGAAGAAAGGGGTCCTTCCCTGGGAGGTTGTGAGTTGGGCTGTAACGGAGGATATCATCAGGATCCCAAGGCATGAGAGGAGAAGGGGGATAGCCCATGTGGCCTGAAGGAACAAACTCCGGAACGTTGCGCTTTTACCGGAGCCCGGAAGGAGTTTTCCGCCGGACATCAGAACGGCTCCTGCTTCAGAGCTTTAACCCATCTTTGAAAATCTTCCCCTTTTTCAGCGAAGTTCGCGTACATATCCCAACTGGTGCAGGCCGGCGACAGAAGGACCATCCCCCCCCGGGAGGACATCTCAAAAGCTCGCGAAACGGCCTCTTTCATGTTCGCCGCCTCGATGATTCTCTTGAAGCCCCTTGATTCCAGGGCTTGCCTGATCCGGGGGGATTCTTCACCGAGAAGCACCACCGCCACAGATTTCAATAGGACGGCATCGGCTAGAGATCCATAATCCTCGCCCTTACCCCTGCCGCCAAGAACGATGACCTTGTCCCCTTCGAGAGAGAACAGGGCCGCGATGGTGGCGGCGACATTGGTGCCCTTCGAGTCATCGATGAATGAGACCCCGTCCACGGTCTCAACCAGTTCGCAGCGGTGGGGGGGTGATCTGAAGCTCGCCAAAGCCGCTGTTAAGGCATCCCTTTGGCCACCTGCCAGGAGAAAGGAGGCCGCTGACATGGCGGCATTTTCCAGGTTATGCCTGCCAAGAAGGCGTACAGCATTGAAGTTGAAAAGAACCTGCTCGACGCCGCCGGAGACCATGACGGTTCGATCATCCTTCATTAACAGGTTTTCCTTTCTCCTTTCGGCGGGCTCTTTCTCCCAGCTCAGAGGGAATACCCCGGCCGGAGGCAGAACATCAGACATAAGGAATGAAAGGTCTCTTTCCTGGCAGACCAGGAAGCCGGTGCTTCTCAACATACCGACGATTTTCGCTTTCGCCCTATAATACTCCTCGACCGAACCATGCCAATCTATGTGATCAGGTTCCAGGTTGGTGACCACGGCAATATCAAGGCGAAGGTCGTGGGCCCAAAAGAGCTGGAAGCTGCTGAGTTCTATCACCAGGATCTCCTGATCCAGTCCGGCATGGCTCGCGAGAGGACTTCCGACATTACCGGCCACTCCCGCCCGGAAACCCGCCTCTTGGAGCATATGGCCCGTGAGGAGGGCGGTCGTGGTCTTGCCGTTGCTTCCCGTGACACCTATGAGGGATCCTTCCAGATGGGGTGCCAGGAAATCGACCTCCCCGATCACCCTTACGCCCTTTCCCTGGGCCCTGGAAACTGGTTCGGAACCAGGGGGCACCCCGGATCCGAGAACCATGGCATCGCAGTCCAGTATTCTCTCAGTGTGGCCACCAAACTCATATTCCACCCCGAACCGGCGGAAAAGTTCGCTGGTCTCATCGCCAACGGCCTTGGCCTCGGAGACGAAAACGGCGTGACCCAGTTTCCTCGCAAAAACCGCAAGAGCCCTGCCGCTCACACCAGCACCGATCACCGTGATCCTGTCCTTGGCTTTCATGGGTTCTCCGCCGGCCCCGAAGACGCACTCATATTCAATTCCCCCTGTTAAAAAAAGAAACCTCTCAAAAGAAATAAAAGCAACCCCATAGCCATAAGGTGAAAAACCCAGAAACTGAAAACAACCGCTCTTTCTCCCCATCCGGACATTTCGAAATGATGATGAAGGGGGCTCATCAAAAAAATCTTTTTTCCAAAGCCCCTGATAAACACAATCTGGATGATTACAGAAAGGACCTCCAGCCCCATAATGAACCCAAGGGGAAGAATAAGCAGAAGCATGCCCCTGGCGGCACAGATTGAGACAAGAAGTCCACCAAGAAAGTGGGATCCGCAATCTCCCATGAATACCCTGGCGGGATGAAAATTAAAGACCAGGAAGCTGGCGGAAAGGCCCAAGCCTAACAGCGCCGCCAATCGACCGGGATCTCCTTCGAAGGTAAAGACCAAGAGCGCCGCGAAGGAAATCCCCGCTATACCCGATAGCAGGCCATCAAGCCCATCGGTTATGTTGGCCGCGTTTAAGGTTCCCACCAGGAAAAACAGGAGCACGGCAGAACCGGGAAATCCCCTGAGAACGAGGCCCGGAGCCAAGATCAGCATGCCTTCGGGCATAAAGAGGAAGGTCCAGGCGGCGGCTGACAGCACCTGCAGCGCCAATTTCTGGAGGCTACGGAACCCCTCGCTTGAACCGCGGAAGTGTTTGATAAGGTCGTCGGCCAACCCTATTGCGCCGCCAGTAAGGGGAAAGCCGAGGAGCAAAAATGCCTCGTAACAGGACCACCTGCCGAAAAAAACCAGGGCCATCCCAAAAAGCAAAGCCACTAGCAGGAATACCGCGCCGCCCATGGTGGGGGTATTCTTTTTATCCTTGAGATGGTTTTGAGGGCCATAGAGCTTGAGGTTTTGAATGACCTTTCTCTTCCTGAGAAACCTAATCCAGGGTTCTTGCAGGGCGATTCCAGACAGAAAAACCGCAAGGAGCAGCCCAGCACTGGACATTATCGAAGATTCTCCAATATTTTAACGGCTTTTTCCATATGAAACGAACGAGAACCTTTGAAAAGCACAAGGTCACCCGGGTAAAACCGGCTCCTGAAAAACCCCTCGAGGTCATCAAAGGCGACAATATGGCAATTTGCCGGCAGTCCATCCCTGAAAACCGCCTCCCACGGTTCTCCTACCAGCAGAACGTGGTCCAATCCCTGAAAGGACGAGACCATGGACCGATGCCATTGTGGAGATTCCTCTCCCAGTTCGCCCATACCTCCAAGTACAGCACTTTTTTTCGCAGAAAAAGGAAGCGCTGCGAGGGCCTTCAGTGCAGCCGACATCGAAACCGGGTTGGCATTATAAGTCTCGTCGATGACCAGGAAACCCTTTCCTGATGTGAAGGAATTGCCCCTTCCAGGCAAAGCCCTGAAGGAGGAAAGCCTCTTCTCCTGTTCGACCGGAGGGATCCCCAGGCTATCACCCACGAGCGAGGCAAAAGCCAGACCGTAAGCGTGATGCTCACCAAAAAGCCCCGCCTGGTATTTCCGTTTCCCCGTGGGGGTATCGATCACGACGACAAGAACAAGGCACCCGTCCTGAACGTCGCTCCGGGCCTCGAGGATTCGGTACATTGAACTTTTGTAGCCTACCGGGACAAGCTCCGGGCTCCTCCCCGAGTCCCTGATGGCACGGGCCAATAGCTGGTTATCTAAATTATAAGACAAAACATTTAACGAAGGGGCTTCCAGGAGTTCCAATTTGGCTTCGAGGACCCCCCTGATGCTCTTCAGACCCTGCAGGTGGCCTGGTCCCACTTCGGTTATCACCCCGAACCCGGGGCGATAGGCCTTTGCCAACTCCTTGATCTCACCGGGGCGATTCGTACCCAGTTCAAGAAGCAGTATTTCCGTTCCGGGTGGAGCCTCGAGGACGGTGACGGCGCAACCGATATCCGTGTTGAAACTCCTCCTGGGCGAATGAACCTCCAGGGAGTTGGCCAGAACAGTTTTGATCATCTCCCTGGTGGTTGTCTTTCCTACCGTTCCGGTAATGCCAATGATCAGAGCGGGGTCTATTCTATTAAGCCATTCCAGGGAAAGATCCCTCAAGGCGGTTTTGGCATCTCCGGTCACAATGGCAGGCATGCCGCTTTTGAGTAACCCCTCAAGATGACTATCCGGGGCAGGAGGGCGGCAGATCAACCCTGCCGCTCCCCTCTTAACCGCGTCCTCGATGAAATCCTGTCCGTCAGCTTTTTCGCCCCTCAGGGCGACAAAAAGGCTGCCGGGAAGGACATCCCTGCTGTCGACGAAAATTTGACGAGGCATCGGGATATCCTCACCGGTGAACCGGGTTCCGATCGTTGCCGCCGCTTCGTGGAGGGACCACACCGGGGTGGTTTTTTTGAAATCCTTTACCTCGCCCATTTTAGCCCCCTTGATGAAGACCACTCCTCCACCGTCTCGGAATCCTGGTAGGGAATGACCCTGTCCGCAAAGATTATATTCCGCTCGGGTCCCTTCCCCGCGATAAGGATCACATCGTCCGCGTCGGCCCTGTCAAGAACGGAATGAATTGCCTCGCGCCTGTCCAGAATGACCTCTGGAAAACTTCTCCCCTCCCTTTCGTCATCGACGCCGGCAAGGATCTCCTCGGCGATGCGGGCGGGGTCCTCGCTTCTGGGGTTATCCATCGTGATGACGACCCGGTCCGATAATGAAACTGCCACCCTTCCCATCAGGGGCCGATTGCCCTTGAAGCGGTCTCCCCCTGAGCCGAACAGGGTCCAAATTTTCCCTCCGCTTACTTCCCTTAGCGAGGCAAGGACATTTTGAAGCGCATCGGGCGTATGGGCGTAATCGATAATGGCTGTCACACCGTTCGAAAAAGAGTAACGCTGGAGGCGACCAGGCACCTGCGGCATGGCTTCTAAGCCTTTTTTGACCCTTGGGGGGTCAAAACCCAATGAAAGGGAAAGAGACGCCGACCCCAGGGCGTTTAAGGCATTGAAGCGTCCCGTCAGGGGAAGGCAGACCTCGAAAAGCAGGCCTTCATTCCTGGAAAAAATCGCCATTTCAAGGCCCGTAAGGCTCAATTTCTTCACAGCTCCGTAAAAGTCGGGGGAATCCTGCCTATTCAGTGAGAAGGTGACGATCCTGTCAGGGAAAAAACCTTTGACCCTCTTGCCGTAGGGATCAGAAATATTCGAAGCTCCTATCCAGCCCGGCGCCTTCATATGATCCCTGAAAAGGACCATCTTTGACTTGAAATACTCCTCCATTGTTCCATGGAAATCCAGGTGTTCCGCTGAGAGGTTTGTGAAAACGGCTCCGTCAAAGCGGCACCCGGTCAGCCTCCCCTGGTTCAGACCATGGGAGGAGGTTTCCATGACACAATAATCACAGCCGTTAACCATCATCTCACGGAGCATGGATTGAATTTCCGGCGATTCCGGGGTTGTTCTTCGGGCATCTTGTTCCGTGCCGGCACCTATATCGTAGATTACGGTACCCAGCATCCCCGATCGATGGCCTGAAGAGTTGAAAATTGACCTCAGCATATAGGCCGTGGTCGTTTTTCCATTGGTCCCCGTTACGGCGATCATATTCAGCGAATTCGCAGGGTCGGCAAAAAAGGACGACGCCACATGTCCCATCGCGATCTTCGGATTCCCGACCAGGAGATGGATAACCGGGGCAGGCGTGACTCTCTCCGAGATAACGCACACTGCTCCATTGATCAGTGCCTCCAGGGCATGATCGTGGCCATCGTAAGTCGCCCCCTTGAGGCAGACGAAAACACCTCCGGATACCACCTTTCGCGAATCCATGAAAACGCCACTGATCTTGGGATCTACTTCGAGTCCACCCGCCGCTGGATTGACCCCGGCGGCTGTATCATCGCGCAGCATTCCGCGCTCCTTCAGAAGGTTTATAACATCCGAGACCCTCATCGTCGGATCAACAACCTCCCCATTCAGGAAATCAGTTCTATGTCCTGTACAATGCTCCTGAAGATCGGAGCCGCCACTTTTCCGCCGAGGAAATCCCCTTCCCTCGGGTTGCCTATCACGACCAAAAGCAGGTATTTCGGGTCGTCGTAGGGCCAGAAACCAACAAAGGAAGGAGTGTAGTCACCTTTGAGATACCCTCCGGCACCCGGTACCTGGGCTGTTCCAGTTTTACCTGCCACTTTGACTCCTGGAACATCGGCGGACCTCCCGGTTCCCTTTTCCACGGCTTGTCTCATGGCTTCCCTCATCCATTGCGATGTATGGGTAGACATAACCTCACCCAGGACAATAGGTTTGCCTTTATATTCCAATTTGCTCTCCTTGTTCCTGATCTCGTAAACGATAAAGGGTTTCATCAATTTCCCTCCGTTCGCGATGGAGGCTGTAGCCAGTGCCAATTGAAGAGGTGTGACCCCGATACCCTGTCCTATAGCTATTGCGGCCGGGACGGAACCCCGCCACTGGGACGGGGGCATGATCAAACCGGACTCTTCCCCCGGTATCTCAACGCCCGTAAGGCCCCCAAATCCGCACCTTTTTAAAAAAGAGTAGGTCCTGAAAGGATCGGAATTTTTTATGCCGGAGACCATCCCCACGTTGCAAGAATCAGCGATGATGCTGGTAGGGTTCACCCTTCCGTGAGCCTTTACGTCATGGATTGTAACATCAGCCACTTTAATCTTCCCCTGGCAGTTCACGATGGTTCCCAGGGAAACCTCCCCGTTATCGACTAGGTTTGACATGATAATGGGTTTGAAGGTCGATCCGGGCTCGAAAACTCTGGAAAGGACGTTATTTCTGAGGGATTCTTTTACGGCAAAGGTAGTCCTGTCGTTTGGATTGAAATCAGGGAGGCTTGCCATTCCCAGGATCATCCCCGTCGATGGTTCGAGGAGCACCGCCGCTGCCCATTCTGCCCCGTGCTGATCAGCGCCCTCCCTGAGCCTCTGCTCGAGGACATGCTGGAGCCTGGAATCGATGGTAAGCTGAACCAGTGAATTGTTTTCGGCGGCCAGAGTATGGCCTGGCAGAGCCACATCGACGAAATGGCCCTTCGCATCTTTGGCTATGATTCTCCCCTCGGGAGGCGCATAAAGAACACGATCCCAAAATAATTCCGTTCCAGCCAGGCCCGCGTCATCGATTGAACAAAAACCCAGCACGTGACACAGGGTGCTTCCCTGGGGATAAATTCTTTTGGTCTCCTTTACCCAGAAAAGCCCGGGGAGTTTCAGACTTATGATCCGGTCGGAAACGGAGGGGTCTACCTTCCGCACAATTGGATAGTACCGGCCCTCCATTTTAGTGGAAATTTTCTCGAGCCTAGCTTTGGGAATCAAGTCCTGGAGAAGCGGGGCATTTCCCGGGTCCCACAGGGTGGGGTCGATAAAAAAACTAAGAGAATGCGAGGAGATCGCCAAGGCAATCCCATTCCTGTCCCTGATAAAACCCCTGGGGGCCGCGACCTTCAGCCTGGCCCAGTATTGGCTTCCTGCTTGCGATATGATCCTAGGATCCGGATCGACATGACGGGAATAAAGTCGGAAGAGCAGCACCAATATAAACGCGGCAATCAAAAGCCAGGGGCTCTTCCTCAGGTCTTTCATCCGGTACAGACCGTCCTTCGTCCGTCAATTTACGATCACTGTCGGGCAGAAGCCTTTCTCGACACGGAATCCGCCAGCCACACAAGGGCCTTTTTGATGACACCCGAATCGGCCCTGTCATACTCCTGGTATGCCGGAGGCCCTGTATTGACGGCAGCGACCCTCACCACGCCTATACTGGAGGAAGCCTTCATCCCCAATTCAGACCTTGCATAACTATACACTCTAGAGGGATTCAGTAAACCAGCCAAATCCTTTTCCAACTTCGACTGCTCTTCCTCCCTGAGGACTATCTGCCTCTGGATATCCGCCAATTGGTACTCCAGGTTGAGGGAATAAAGCCTCAACCCCACAAGCCCCATGAGCAGGGCGACTATGCCGGCGCAGGCCAGGATCCACAACGATCCATGCCCTTTGATCTCCTGGTTGTAGCCGGAGCTCAGTTCCAAGGTGTGAGAGTTCATCGGCCGGCCTCCTTCGCTACCTGCACCAAGAATGAGAACGCCCGGAGTTTGGCGCTTCTGGACCTCCAATTTTCTTTCAGTTCCTCCTCGCTGGGCACCAGGGGCCTTTTGAAGGGATGTTTCCCTCTTCCCCGGGAAGCCCATTCGCGAAACCTGTTCTTGACGATCCTGTCCTCCAGGGAGTGATAACTCACCACGATCACCGTCATCGCACCCTGAGCCAGGCCCTCGCACTGGTCAAGGGCGTCATCCAGGGCTTGCAGCTCATCGTTGACCGCGATCCTTAGCGCCTGGAATACTTTCCTGGAGGGATTTTTCCCCATCTTCCTCTGGACAGGCGCCGGGAGGGTCTCCCTGATGATACGTACCAACTCCGATGTGCTCTTTATGGGGCCGGAGGACTCCCTGAACCTGACTATCCCCCTCGCTATCTGCGCGGCATAGGGGTCCTCACCGTATTTACGAAATAGGGTGATCAATTCCCTCATGGTGGCTTTGTTTATGATGTCACCGGCCATTTCTTGACGTTCGTTTAAGCTATCCATGCGCATATCTAACGGGCCGTCCTCCTGAAAAGAAAAGCCCCGCTCCGGGGTTTCAATTTGAATGCTCGAAATTCCCAGATCAAAAATGACAGCATCGGGTTTGCCCATTCCTGATTTCTTTAAAATCGTGGTTAGATCCCTAAAGTTTCCGTGTACAGCCCGAAAACGATCGCCGTAATCCATGAGTTTTCTTCTAGTGACCTCGATGGCTTGTGGATCTTGGTCGATGCCGAGAACAGCCGCCTTTCTCCATTTCCGGAGCACACCCTCCGAATATCCCCCCAGGCCGAGGGTTGCGTCCACGACGAACCTCAGGTCGCGAGTTTCTTCCAATATGCTGCAGACTTCGGGGAGCATCACCGGGATATGGGTGTTCATAACCCCTCGACCTCTTCCGCGATATCGGGCAGGACTTTGCGAATCTCCTCGAGGTAGGCGTTCCAGGAGACCGTATCCCACAATTCCACGTGGTCCCCGACCCCTATGATGCTGACCTCCAAGTTAAGTTTGGCGTGCTGCCGCAAATTCGAGGGGATAAGAGCCCTGCCGGAAGCATCGAACTGGATCTCATTGGCTGTTGCGAGAAGTACCCTGAGAAAATCCCTGGTCTTTCCCTTGGAAAAGGACATTTGGTGGAACCTGTTCAGAAGTTCCTGCCATCGCTCAGCGGAATAAATGGAAACGCACTGGTCGATGCCCACGGTGGCGACGGCACTTTCTCCTAGTTCGTCTCTAAATTTTGACGGGAGGACTATTCTTCCTTTATTATCAAATTTGTGATCATAGGTTCCCACAAGCATGGGATTTTCCTCCCATTTCATACCACTTTGTTCCACTTTATACCACTCTATCATTTTTTTAGGTTTCTCGATGGTTCTTTCGACCCTATTGAAGTTATTACAATAAAACTTAAGTATCATCTTTCTTCAAAGGCAACAAAAAAGGAGCGCATCCTTACGATGCGCTCCTATGTACCTATTGCGAGAAGCAGCCCTTAAGCCGGGTTCTGTGCGTAGCGGTCATTTATCTAGGGGCCGGCTTGCGCCGGACCTCGAGCGGCCGTACCCGAGGGTCAGCGGGCAGCCTCATCCCCTCCTATTCGGCCTTGCTCCGGGCGGGGTTTACCTAGCCTGCCGGTCGCCCGGCAGCTGGTGGGCTCTTACCCCACCTTTTCACCCTTACCCGGCACTCATTCGATACTTTGGAGCAAAACTGGCATCGATCCCTCCAACGTAAGCCGGGATTATCAGTGGGGCACCAAAGTGTTGAATGAGTGCCGGGCGGTATGTTTCTGTGGCACTTTCCTTGGGCTCACGCCCACTGGAGTTTCTCCAGCGCCCTGCCCTTTGGAGCCCGGACTTTCCTCTGGCCCGTCCGGGCCAGCGACCGCTTGGGCTCCTTCCCGCAATGGTATATACTAACATCTTTTCGATAAAAATGGAAGAATTACGCTCCTCGACGCAACCTGTTGTTATTTCTCCCGGTCACTGGAAAGCGGCAGGGGAACCCGGGAGCTCTCCTGCAATCGACCATTGCCCTAATAATAAACGGTTTTCTTCCTAGTGGGAACGGACGATCTCCTTGATCCTCATGAGCCTGCTGAGGTTTGCCCGCTCCTGATCATCGAGCTTCATGGTTATGTACCGTATGGTCTCCTGGAAGGAAGGAATTAGAACGTGTTCCAGGGCGTTCACCCTCCTCCGGGTTCTTTCTATCTCGACGGCCATAAGCCTAAGCGCCTTCTCTTCCGCCGCCAGGCTCACAAGCCTTGGGAGAAGGCTTGAAAATTTCTCCAGGGCCACATCAAGGTTTCCGGTGGTGGTACCCAGCCCATAATTCAGGGACGCTTCACCCTGCCCCACTTCAAAGACGGGGACGATAACGCTCATGATGTTTCTTTTCGACATCTTCAGGGAGAGGCCCGTTCCAGTGATCATCAAAGCCTGTTCCAGCATGGCGGGAAAGGTCTGGGCCCTGGCCAGGAGGAAGCTGCGGTAGCAATCCTCCAATTCCTTCTCCACCGACTCTCTCAAATCCTTGAGGCCCCTGGCCTTTTCAAGGAAGGCCTTGATCAGGGCATCCTGCTTGTCTTTCAGGAGCTTGTGTCCTCTTATGGCCACCTTCAGCCTATTCTTAAGGCGGGACAGCTCCATGCGGTTTGGATTGACATTAATTTTTTTTGCCATATCAGGCTCTCCTTGCCAACGGCCAGCTTCGCATTATGCGCCCTTGAGCTGTTTTTCTTTTTCGGTCCCGGATCTTGGCAGGAGGTATTTCTCGATGTAGGCATCCCTGACGCGTTTCAGCTCCCTGACCGGGATAAGGGTAAGCAGGTCCCAGCCAAGTTCAAGAGTTTCCTCGATGGTCCTGTTCTCATATTCTCCCTGCCTGACATAACGATCCTCGAAATGGTCAGAGAACAGGGCGAAGGCCTTGTCCTCTTCTGAAAGGGCTCCCTCCCCCAGGATTGTGGCCAGTTCTTTTGCCTCTTTTCCCCTGGCGTAGGCGGCAAAAAGTTGATTCATCAGGTCGGCGTGATCTTCCCTCGTCTTTCCTGCGCCGATACCCTTGTCCTTGAGCCTGGAGAGGGAGGGCATGACATCAACGGGAGGAAAGATGCCCTTCCTGTGGAGTGTCCGGCTGAGGATGATCTGACCCTCGGTGATGTAACCCGTGAGGTCGGGAATGGGATGGGTCTTGTCATCCTCGGGCATGGTCAAAATGGGGAACTGGGTGATCGACCCCTTCTTTCCCTTCAGCCTGCCGGCCCTTTCATACATCGTCGCCAGGTCGGTGTAGAGGTAGCCTGGATAACCTCTCCTGCCGGGTACTTCCTTTCGGGCCGAGGAAATCTCCCTGAGGGCCTCGCAGTAGTTCGTGAGGTCGGTGAGTATGACCAGGACCTGGTAGTCCCTTTCAAAAGCCAGGTATTCAGCGCATGTAAGTGCAAGGCGGGGGGTGGTTATCCGTTCGATAGCGGGATCGTCCGCCAGGTTGACAAACATGACGGTCCTTTCGATGGCCCCGGTCTTCCGAAAGTCCTCCATGAAGAAGTAGGCCTCCTCGAAGGTGATCCCCATAGCCGCAAAAACAACGGCAAAATCTTCGTGACCCCCCAGAACGGTCGACTGCCTTGCTACCTGGGCGGCTATTCTGTTATGGGGCATTCCACTTCCGGAGAAGATGGGAAGCTTTTGCCCTCTCACCATCGGGTTCATCCCGTCGATCGTGGAGATCCCGGTCTGGATGAACTCCGATGGGTAGTCCCTTGAATAGGGGTTCATGGGATAACCGTTAACATCCAAGGTCTTGTCGGGAATGATGGGCGCGCCGCCGTCGATTGGTTCTCCCCGTCCGTTGAAGATACGGCCCAGTATGTCCTTGCTGACAGGCAGCATCAGGACCTTCCCCATGAAAACAACCTTGGTCGTCTCAAGATCAATGCCGGATGTTCCTTCAAAGACCTGGACCAGGGCGTTTTCTCTCGTGATTTCCAACACCCTGCCCCTTCTCCGTTCTCCGCTGGCCAGCTCTATTTCGACCAGCTCATCGTAACGGACATTCTCGGTTTTATCGACGACCAGAAGAGGACCGGAAAGGTCAGATATGGTCCTGTATTCCTTAGGCAACATCTCCCATGCCCCCTTCGGAGAGAAGTTTGTCGACTTCTTCTTTCATTACCGGAAGCAGTTCGTCGATCCGGTTCAGTTTCTTTTCATCCTCGTACCTCATCCTTGCTATCTGATCCCTGACGGGAAGGGCGTTAATCTCCTGGATCGTGCAGCCCCTCTCCAGGGCGTTCTGGCAAAGATGGTGGAAATGAACGATGTTCCTCAGCATCTTGAACTGCTTGTCCATAGAGGCATAAGTGTCGACCTCATGGTAGGCATTCTGGTGCAGGAAGTCCTCCCTGAGAGACTTGGCGGTTTCCAGGATCATCCTCTCCTGTCTCGATAGGGCGTCGATGCCCACGAGCCTGACTATCTCCCGGAGCCTGTCCTCTTCTTCGAGGATTGACATAGCCTCGGTCCTCAGGACGCTCCATTCGCCGTCATAGATATTGTCCCAGTATTCTCCAAGCTGCTCGGCATAAAGGGAGTAACTGAGAAGCCAGTTAATGGCCGGGAAGTGCCTCTGGTAGGCCAGGTTGGCGTCAAGACCCCAGAAAACCTTGGTCACCCTGAGGGAGTTCTGGCTTACCGGTTCGGAGAGGTCGCCTCCTGGAGGAGATACTGCCCCGATAGAGGTGATGGCACCTTCCCTGCCTTCCGATCCAAGGCAAACGGCCCTTCCGGCTCTTTCGTAGAAACTGGCCAACCTGGTCCCAAGATAAGCGGGGTACCCTTCCTCACCGGGCATCTCCTCGAGCCTTCCGGAGATTTCCCGGAGCGCCTCGGCCCACCGGCTCGTCGAATCGGCCATGAGAGCTACGGAATAGCCCATGTCACGGTAATACTCAGCGATCGTGATCGCCGTGTATATACTCGCTTCCCTGGCAGCCACAGGCATGTTGGAGGTGTTGGCGATCAGGACCGTCCTTTTCATCAGGGGTTCGCCCGACCTGGGGTCAACCAGTTCCGGGAATTCCAGGAGCACGTCCGTCATTTCATTTCCGCGTTCTCCACAGCCGACGTAAACCACGATCTCGGCATCCGCCCATTTGGCCAGCTGGTGTTGTATGACGGTCTTGCCCGAGCCGAAGGGCCCGGGGACGCAAGCGGCACCACCCCTGGAAAGAGGAAAGAAGGTGTCCACGACGCGTTGCCCCGTGGGAAGTGGAACGTTTGGGGCAAGCCTTTGCCGGACCGGCCTTGGCGTCCTGACGGGCCATCTTTGCATCATGGTCACGGGGATTTCCTTTTCTCCGTCATCTATAACGGCGACCATCTCTTCCACGTTGAAGGATCCTTTACGAATGCTTTTCACTCTACCCTTAACACCATAAGGAACCAGGATACGGTGCTTGACGAGGACCGTCTCCTGGACCTCTCCAAGGAGGTCTCCTTCGGCCACTTGGGCACCTTCCTCGACAACGGGTTCGAAATTCCACTTTTTTGACCTGTCGAGGGCCGGAACGTTGATCCCCCTGGAAATGTAAGGGCTATCGGCTGCCTGTTCGATAAGGTTCAACGGTCTCTGGACACCATCGTAAAATTGTTCGATGAGCCCCGGACCCAGCTCAACGCTCAGGGGAGCACCGGAACTCTCGACAGGCTCTCCCGGTTTTAATCCGGAAGTCTCCTCGTAAACCTGTATGGAGGCCATGGCTCCCTTGAGTTCGATGATCTCGCCGACAAGGCCAAGGTCTCCAACCCTCACAACTTCGTACATTCCAGCCCCGCTCATGCCATCGGCTATTACCAGCGGTCCGGAAATCTTGGCGATGGAACCTACGATCTTTTCTTTGTTGGCCAATAATATCCCCTCCGAGTACACTCGTGTCTTCAGGTGCAATTACTTCACGGAAAAAATATCCATCCCGACCGCTCTTTCCACACTTTCACGGATCGTGCTCACCCCTATGCCGGTCGAACCTCTGATGCCGGGCACGGGAATAATGCTCATGGTATGGTTCTCGTTCAATTCCTCCACCATCTCCCGGTTATCCCTGTAAAGGGAATCGACAAGGAAAACCACGGCGTACTGCTCCCTGGCCAGGCCCAGGAGAAGCTCTCTGAGCCCGTTTTCGGGTGAAAAAGGGGTCACCCCGACGGCCTGAAAAGGCAGGACGCTTTCAAAATCACCTACAGCGGCCATTAAAAAGTTTTTCCCATCAGACATTTCTCAAAAGCCTCCTGAGGACCGTACGTTCTGCCCCGTTCCCTATGCCTATGAGGAGGATCCTGACATTTTTGGCTTCTGTTTCCTTCATCCAGAGGTAATGGAGGACATTCTCCGGCGCGAAGGGGCTGTACTTGTACTTCGCGAGGACCCAGGACAGAAAATCATCTATGGATTTTTCGAGGTCCACGATGAGAGAATCGAGGTCCGCATGTTCCTGCGCCCCAGAAAGAGTCCTGGAGACATCGGCAAAGGAGAGAAATCTTTCCCAACCTTCGAAGGGTTCATTGATCAATGACAGGATTTTCTCCAGGGGTACAAATCCGCCGTTATGCAGGAACGGCGCAGCCTGAGACGAATCGAAACCCATCCTTTTAAGCCTGGCGATATTCCGGAGGTTCTCCGCGTCGACCCTGGACCGTGCGAACAGTTTCACTCCTTCAAAAGCGACTTCGTCGGCCATCTTGAGTTGGAGTGAGAAGAGCGCCTCGTCGAGAATACGCTCAACCTGGAGGATGTCGCGGGTCTGATCCCAGGTCGAAACGCACTCCGGGACAGTCCTGTGGAATCCGAAGGGCATGAGGCGATAATCTTCGCTCTCTATGGCCACCACCAGGTCATCCGCGAAGATGTTTCCGAGGCCGGTCAAGAGGTCCAGCCGCCTCTTCCCGCCCTGCTTCTGATTGAAAAGGCCTTTCAAAAGGACCTTGACATTATGAATGTCGTAGGGAAGTCTGCAGATCCGGTATAGGCAAGGGTCGGGGACGAAATGCTCCGTTTCGGCATAGATATACTTGAGCTCCGCTTCAATAGCGGGCTCAAATTTTTCGTCGCTCTGCTGCTCCAGGAACCATTTTCCGTAGGCCGTCTCAGTCATAACCTTGAGCGCGGAAGGCAGGTCTTCACTGTCCAGGAGCCGTTGGAAGACTCCCTGGTCAAGAAGTCGATCCTCCATCGCTCTGAGTCTTGAAACGGCGTAACCATAATCGGTAGGGTCGGTCATTGTAGGAACCTCCCTAGCAGTTGGGAAAGAGGCGCTCGACAACCTCTGCCTCCAAATCTTTCTTTACCCATCCGAGGAGGACATCCCAGGTGCAGTTGATATCAATCCTGCCCTTTCTGAGGACGAATCCCCCCGTCCCTGGGATCCTTTCCTGGGAAAGAATTAAGTTGGACTTCCTTCGGACGTTGACCTCGTCCAACCACTCACCGTCCAGGAGTTTTTCCCCCCTGCACAGGAAGACTTCTTCATCGCCGGAAACCTCGGGGGATTCCAACAATTTTGTCATGAAAGCGACATACTTTTTTTTCGGCATACTGGAAAGGACATCAAGAGCCTTAGAGAAGGTGAGATCAATGAGTTCTCTCCTGGCTCCCAGTATGAGCTTTCTTACTTCGAGATCGGCCACTATCGCTTTCCTTTTTCGCACCTCGTTTTCCTCGTAATGGATTCTTTCCTGGAGCTTCTGATCAATCTTTTCGCTTTCCTGTTTTGCCTCGGAAAGAATCCCGTCAGCCTGGGCGCGAAACTGGCCAAGGATCTCCTCCGCCTCGTTCATGGCATCGGCTTCGATCTTTGACTTAATGTCTGCTAAGGACATCATTCTCACCCCGTTGTCTTGAAGGCCGATCAGATCTGAATGCTGTTAAGGAGTATTATGCTCATCAGCAAAGCGAGAACGGCATAAGTCTCGACCATGGCAGGAAGGATGACCGCTTTTCCTGTTTCCTCCGGTCTCTTGGCTATCATCTGGATACTCGCCGCGGAGGTCTTCCCCTGGGCTATGGCTGAATAGTATCCGGCGATGGCAATGGGCAGGCAGGCGAAAAGAACCCCTAATCCTTGCCAGACATTGACGGAAACAGCCGTCCCTCCGAGAAGTCCAACCTTGAGGATCGCGAAAAAGGCCGTAAGAAGCCCGTAGATGCCCTGGGTCCCCGGGAGGGCCTGAAGCAAAAGGACGAGACCGAACTTGCTAGGATCCTCCGTCATGATACCCGCGCCGGATTCCCCTGCAATTCCGACCCCTAGGGCGGAACCAGAACCCGAAAAACCGGCGGCAAGGGCCGCGCCAAGTACCGCAAGCATGATCCCAAGTTGATCCATTATTGAAGCACACTCCTTTCAAAGAATGCTTAAGAATTGACCACACTATTACCTGTATTGCATTCCCGGATCTTCGACTCCCTCTCCGGTTATTCTCGTGAATTTCGTGACCACTCTCATAGGATCGAAAGCTCTTCCTCCGGCGGAGTAAAACTTGCTGAAGAATTCCACGTACTGGAGGCGTAGGGAGTGAATGAAAGAACCGAGCACGTTCACGACGACGCTGAAAAGATGACCTCCGAAGAATATCAGGAAAGCCAGGATCCATCCCACGTAGGGTATTCCGGAAACAAGTATTGTAAGGGTGTTGCCGATCATGGCTATGGCCGAAGTGGCTAGGCCAAGCGCGAGTAGACGGCTGTAACTCAGGACATCGCCGAGAAAGGATGTAACGTTGTAGAGGCTCAGGACCCCCGATATCGCCTTCCTGATAACGCCGGGCTTGTCCCTGCCCTGGGTCGCCACGAGCGTTAATGCTCCCACCGCAGCGAGCACCTTCCCCGCGAAAAGAGCCCCCCCTCCGCCTAGTCCCAGGAAAGCCCCCCCCCAAAGGAGTAAGCCGACGAGCAATGCGAGCCACCCACCCTGGTCGGCGAAAGCGCCCATCATGTCACCCTTGCGGAAAGCATCCCACATGGCGATTACTATGCCGAAAAGGATTTGGACTACGCCCAGGCCAAGTGCTATGGCCAGGAAAGTGATGGGATCGTCCATGGGCTTTATGAGTACCAAACTGTCCTTTATAGGCTTTATGGGCGCGAAAAGGCCGAAAGCGTCGATCATGTCTCCAAGCCAACTCCCCGTCAAGGCCCCGACCAGAACGGTAGAGACGCTGCCAAGAAGAAGCAGGACGAAAAAGTTCCTCGTATCTCCCGAAAGCCTGTACCGAAGAAGGGCGTAAAGCAGGAAAGCGCCAAGGATAAGGCCGTAACCTCCATCGCCGAGGCACATGCCGAAGAAAAGGAAGAAAAAGGGAGCCATCAATACCGTCGGGTCTATGCCCGAGTAGGAGGGCATCCCGTAAAGCTTGGTCAGCGGCGAGAAGGGAATGGCCCATCGAGGATTGTCAAGAATAATAGGGGGACTGTCCTCGGGCGCCGGATCCTCGGAATAAATGTCAACCAGGCCCTTATAGGGCTCCAAGGCTTTTTCTACGGCCTTCAT
>JAAYIZ010000169.1 GCA_012523215.1 Thermovirga sp. | reverse complement strand
GCGGCGACCTGCTTCTTCAGGTGGTTTTCGTCGCTCAGGTATGTATGGAGGAAGGTCTTTTCGATCTGGCCGACTCCATAAGATGTCTCAACGAAAAATTGGTGAGGAGGCATCCCCACGTTTTCGGTGGGGAGATGATAGAAACCGGTTTCGTTGTCAGCAGGAACTGGGATCTTATCAAGCAGGGTGAAAGGAGGGGCAAGCGGGAGGATTCTTCCCTTTTCGCTGGGATACCTCCCAGCCTTCCCGCGCTGATTAAATCCAGGCAGATTCAGGACAGGGCCGCCAAGGTGGGTTTTGATTGGGAAGAGGGTGACCTCGGGCCGATTATTGATAAGATAAATGAAGAGATGGCAGAGCTCAAGGAGGCGATGGTCTCCGGCGACAGGGATCATATCGAGGAAGAGATCGGTGATCTTTTCTTCGCCCTGGTGAACCTCTCAAGGCATTTAAAAATCGAGGCCGAGTTCAGCCTCCAGAGGGCGAACAGGAAATTTGAATCTCGTCTCCGATTCATGGAAGAGAGGGTCGAACGCAGTGGAAAGCCCTGGTCTTATTTTACGCTTGAGGAGCTGGAAGCCCTGTGGAACGATGCTAAAAGAGAGTAAGAGCAAAGGCGGCATAGGAGAGGTTATCCGTCGGAGGTGACGAAATGAGCGTGGGATCGAAGGAGCAGGCGAAAACCGCTCCCGCTTCGGAGAAACGAGAGAGAGAGAGAGACGAGGAGCCCCAGAAGAAAAGGATAGGCATCACCGAGACGGCCCTCAGGGACGCCCACCAGTCTATCATGGCTACGAGGTTGCGGACCGAGGACATGATCCCCGTGGCGGAACAGATGGATGAGGTTGGGTACCACTCCCTGGAAGTATGGGGGGGCGCCACTTTTGACACCTGCATGCGTTTCCTCGAGGAGGACCCCTGGGAACGGCTCCGGACTCTTAGGAAATGCTTCCGCAAGACAAGGCTCCAGATGCTCCTCCGGGGCCAGAATATAGTGGGCTACCGTCATTACGCCGACGATGTGGTGAGAGAGTTCGTCAAAAGGGCCGTCGGCAACGGCGTTGATATAATCAGGGTTTTCGATGCCCTGAACGACCTTAGGAACATGGAGGTCGCCGCCGACCAAGTCAAGAAGGAGGGTTCCCACCTCCAGATGAGTCTCTGCTATACGATCTCTCCCATGCACACCCTGGAAGCTTTCGCGGACATGTCCCTCAAGATGAAGAAGATGGGTGCCGACTCCATATGCATCAAGGATATGGCGGGCCTTCTCGGCCCGGTGGAAGCCTTCGAACTGGTAAAGGCGGTAAAAAAGAAGACATCCCTGCCGGTGCAGGTCCATTCCCACTACACCAGCGGTATGGCGTCCATGGCTTATTGGGCAGCGATACTTGCCGGAGCCGATGTAGTGGACTGCGCTATCTCGCCCTTCGCGATGGGATCCAGCCAGCCGGCCACGGAGACGATCGTGGCGTCCCTCGCTGGGAAGGATTTCGAGGCCGGCATCACTCTCGAAAGGCTGGTGCCCGTGTCGAGGTACTTCAAGGAACTCAGGGAGAAGTACAGCAAGCTGATAATGGGTCTTGAAAGGGTGGACATCAACGTTCTCATTTACCAGATACCCGGCGGAATGTACTCCAACCTGGTGAGCCAACTCAGGGAACAGGACTCCCTTGACAGGCTTCAGGATGTGCTCAGGGAGGTCCCGCTTGTCCGGAAGGAGATGGGCTATCCGCCCCTGGTCACGCCTACGAGCCAGCTGGTTGGTTCCCAGGCGACCCTTAATGTCCTCATGGGCGAGAGGTGGAAGATGGTCTCCAAGGAGGTAAAGAACTACTTCCTCGGATACTACGGGAAGCCCCCGGGATCGCTGGACGAGGCGATCCAGAAGAAGGTAATCGGCGTCGAAAAGGCGATCACCTGCCGACCGGGAGAGGTCCTCGAACCGGAATTGCCCGGCGTCTACAAGACCATGGGAGCCTGGATAACGCAGCCCGAGGACGCCCTGAGCTACGCCCTCTTCCCGGCCGTCGCGAAGGACTTTCTCGTCAGGAAGTTTGCCAGGGAAAATCTCAGGGACGTGGGGCTCCAGCCCCTGGTGGAAGACGCGGCTTACCCGCTGTAGGGATTGCAGTTGTCCGTAGTCACATGATTGGAGGTGTTTTCTATGGACGCGGAACAAAAGGTGAGATCGCTCATAGAGGAACAGGTCCGGCCCGCCCTTCAGTCTCACGGGGGAGATATCGAACTTGTAAGGTATGATCCCGACGGTGGGGTGCTGACCGTGCGGCTCAAGGGAGCATGCGGTAATTGCCCCTTCGCTGCCGAGACACTGCGTTCCCAAGTGGAAGCCGTTGTCAGAAAGGAGATGCCCGAGATAGAAAAGGTCGTCAGGGCGGTATGAGGTCCGCCAGGGGCGATAAACCGACGGTTGAACCGGTGGAACTCGGCGACGCCGGATCCATTGGGGTCGCTGACGAAGAATCCTTCTCCCGTCTCCTGGGTCCGAGGGACGAAAACCTCAGGCTCATCGAGGAGCGTTATCCGGTCAGGCTCGTCGTGAGAGATCTTTCCGTTTCTGTCCAGGGGCCCGACGCCGACGTGGTGAACCTGGTCACGAAACTGCTCCGCCAACTGGTGAATATCGTCCGAAAGGGGCATGCTCTCCGGCCTGCCGAGATTACCTACGCCATGAACGCTTTTGCCGAGCAGGGTGTCGTTGATCTTATGCCCCTGTACGAGGACGTGATATGCTTGACCTACCGAGGGAAGCCGGTGCGTCCGAAAACAGGAGGCCAAAAGCGCTACGTCGATGCCATACGGAAGAACGATGTCCTCTTCGCTGTAGGCCCCGCCGGGACCGGCAAGACCTACTTGGCGGTGGGGCTTGCTGTGGCTGCCCTCAAGGAGGGCAAGGTCAGCAGGGTCGTCCTGGTTCGGCCCGCCGTGGAGGCTGGGGAGAGTCTAGGCTACCTCCCCGGCGACTTGAGGGAGAAGGTGGAGCCTTACCTCAGACCGCTTTACGATGCTTTTTACGAGATGTTCTCCCCGGAAAGGTTCACGAAGTATGTTGAAAAGAAGATCATTGAGATCGCCCCCCTCGCGTACATGAGGGGCAGGACCCTGAATGACAGTTTCATAATACTCGACGAGGCCCAAAACACCACACCGGAACAGATGAAGATGTTTCTCACCAGGCTCGGTTTCGGATCGAAGGCGGTCGTCATTGGTGATATAACCCAGATAGACCTCCCATCGGGTAAGGAGTCGGGTCTCAAGGTCGTAAGGAATATTCTCAAGGACATCCCCGCGATCGACTTCGTGTCCCTCGGTAAGAACGACGTGGTCCGCCATGAAGTTGTCCAGAAAATTGTGCAGGCCTATGAAGATTATGAGAAAAAGCAACGGTAAGGGTTCCGCACCGACTCGAAAGGATCTTTCAGTCGGCTACCTGGCCGGTGACAGGGGATATCGCCTTCGCTGGGCCGCCACCTTCATGCTCGCGGCCTTTGCTTCTGTCCTCCTCGCGGGCATGTGGTTCCTGAGGGAGGGAGGAAGTTCATTCAAGGTCGGCAGCCCCGCCCTCCAGACCTACCATGCCCATTCGCGCATGAGGATAGTCGATGAGAACGCTACAAGAGCCCTGAAGGAACAAAGGATGTCCGATATCGGGGGCGTCCTGGTAAGGGACCGGAAGTTCCGCGAAGAGGTTCGGGGCAAGTTTGCCGCTATGGAAAGAGGGGATTACGGCTCCGTTTTGCCCGAATCCCTGGCCCGGATTATGGAGAGCCTTCCCGAGGGCTCAGCCCGAAGGATAGCCAGCGTTGCTTCGAGGATCGCCCTATCCTTCCAGGACACCCTCCCGGGAGCGGAGTCAGAGCTACCGCCGGATGACCTGTGGAGGAGCCTGGATGCTTCGGACCTTTCCATTCCGGAGCAGAACCTCGCCTTCCAGATACTTGATCACGTCATGGAGAAAGCCATGATCATGGATCCCGACGTAACCCGGGAGGTGAGAGCCCTTGCGGCTTCCGAGGTAGAACCCGTTGAAAGGGTGCTGTCGGTGGGAGACATCATCGTCAGGGAGGGCGAAATGATCTCGCCCGAGATAGCTCTCGTCCTCCGGGCCCAGGGGTACCCGGAGGTCTTCTTCCCCTGGAAGACCCAGATATTTGTAGTGTCGGGAGTCCTTTCCTGGGCCTCATGGATGTGGTGGTTCTCGAGGCGTAGGGAGTTCCGCTTCGACGCCCGCGAGTGGGGTTTTATAATCACTATCCTCATCACGGGCTGGATTGCCATGTTCCTCTCGTCATTGCTGGGAAAGAACGGCCTGGGGGTCATCCCGCTGGCGGGTTGGGCTTTCCTCGCTCTACCGGGATCCTTTGCGTTCCACCTGGTCCTTTGGGGAGGAATCATTGGGTCGGTTATCACATCGGGAGGCTCGTCCACGGCGTTGATGCTTTCGGCATTCACGTCGGGCATAGCGGCTAGCCTGGCCTACATTCTCATGAGGAAGATCACAAGCCGCCTGGAACTTCTGCGTAAAATGCTCTTACTCGGGATCTCCCTGGCTCTCGGGGGTTTCTTCATAGGCTGGGGTCTTTACCTGCCCTCCGGAAGCCCAGTCCTTTTCACCCTTTCAGCTTCGGCCTTCGGTTGGATCCTGTCGACCCTGGTTATTCTGCCCCTCTGGGAAAAATTCTTCGATATTCTTACGCCCATTCGCCTCGTGGACTTGACCCATCCTTCGCACCCTCTACTCAAAAGGCTCCAGTTGGAAGCCCCCGGTACCTACCACCATTCCCTGATGGTCGGTACGCTGGCTGAAGCCGCCGCGGAAAAGTTGAAGATCGATCCTCTCCTGGTCAAGGCGGGAGCTTACTTTCATGACGTGGGCAAGCTCAGGCGACCCCAGTTCTTCGTCGAGAATCAGCAGACGGGACACAACCCCCATGACGAGCTAGCGCCTTCCCTTTCGGCACTTATAATAATATCCCATGTACGCGATGGGCTCGAGACAGCCCGGCAGTATGGGATCCCAAAGAAGATCAGGGCCTTTATCGGCGAACATCATGGGACCACCTGCCTTCATTATTTTTACAGGAAGGCCCAGGCCGCCGATCCTAACCTTCTCCTGGAGCAGTTTTGTTACCCTGGCGAGCGCCCGGCAAGCCGCGAGTCGGCAGTCCTAATGCTCGCTGATTCGGTCGAGGCCGCTGTCAGGGCTGCTGCTTCGGCCATAACCGACAGACGAGAACTGGAAGAAATGACGGAAGAGGTCATAGAAATAAAAGTGGCCGAATCCCAACTTTCCGATGTGCCCCTGACCTTTCGGGACCTGACTGGGATAAAGGCCGCCTTCATCGAGACCCTGAAACACATGTATCACACCAGGAAGATAACCCCCCTGGAAGAGGTGGGAGACGTGACCCTGGAGGCAACGGTGTCATGAGGATCATCACGGAGGTGACGGGCGAGGCTCGAGGGCTGATGCCAGGCGAGATTTTAGATAGGATACCCTGCGCGCTGGAGACAGCAGTGGAGGAGATCTTCCGGTCTCTTTGTCCTGGGTGGGATCCGTCGGGTGACCTTCTCCTCTCGGTGAACTTCATTGATGAGGATGAGATGAGCGAGCTCAGTAGCCGCTTCATGGGGGAAGACCAACCTACGGACGTCCTATCCTTTCCGATCCATGTCTCCGGCGGGGAGTTTAACTGCCCGACTTTCCTGCCCGAGTGCCTGCTGGGCGATATAATGATTTGCCTGCCCAGGGTGTTCGAGAACGCTTCAGAGGCAGGTCACCCGCCGGCGAAGGAACTCGCCCTGGTCCTGATCCATGGCCTGCTGCACCTTTTGGGCTGGGATCACGAGACAGAGGAGCGTAGGCTTGAAATGTGGTATTTCCAGGAGCAATACCTGGAAAAAGTGAAGCGTAGCCTCACCCCCCCGGAAGAACGGTTGGATCCCGGGCATAATTAGAAAGGATTGAGTTGCTGGTGCAGGAAGAGATTATTAGAAGCATCCTGATCCTGGTCGTGCTCCTCCTCTTCTCAGCTTTTTTCAGCAGCAGCGAGACAGCGATCACTTCTATAGGCCGCGGCAAACTTCTCGCGATCCAAGAGAAGAACCCCAAGAGAAGGAAGGGAATTGACTGGTTGATCTCGGACATGCCCAGGGCACTGACGGTCATCCTGATCGGGAACAACCTCGTCAACATAGCGGCCAGCGCCGTAGCGACCCAGGTGGCGTTATCGCTGATCGGGGCGAAGGGCCTCCTCGTGGCCGTGGCGTTCACCACGGTGGTGATAGTGATCTTCGGGGAGATACTTCCCAAGAGCGTCGCCATACTGAAACCCGACGGGATCGTATCGGGTGCCCTCCCCCTTCTCCGGTTCATCAACATGGTTTTTTCGCCGCTGATCTGGGTTACCGTGGGGATAGTCAAGTTCCTCGGATCCCTTTTGAAGGTGGACCTGTCCTCCCAGCATCCCTTCGTGACCAGGGAGGAGATCGAACAGATGGTCAATATAGGGGAGGCTTCCGGTGTCTTCGAGGAGGAGGAGCGCAGGATGATCCATGGCGTGATTTCCTTCGAGGAAACCAGGGTTTACGAGATAATGATACCCAGGACGGACATGGTGGCGGTTCCTGGTGATACCGATATAAACGAATCCCTCCCGGTTTTCAGGGAGTGTGGGCACTCCAGGCTCCCGGTGTATGGGAAAAGTCCCGATGATATCCTGGGCATCCTTTACGTTAAAGACCTGATAGGGGCTTTCATGTCGGACGACACAACGATCCAGGTATCCACCCTTGCCAGGGAGGCGCTTTACGTCCCCGAGACGATGAGATTAGCCGACCTCTTCGATGTAATGAGGGCGAGGAGGGTGCACATGGCCATCGTCATTGATGAATACGGAGGCACCGCCGGCCTGGTCACCCTGGAGGACCTTATCGAGGAGATCGTCGGTGAGATACAGGATGAATACGACGACGAAAGCGCCTTGATACAGAAGGAGCCCGACGGCAGCTATCTCGTCAGGGGACAGATGGGGCTGGAAGACCTAAGCGAAGCCGTGGGATACCCCTTTGAATCCAGCGACATGGACAGCGTCGGGGGGCTGGTCTTGTCCCTGGCCGGACGTTTCCCCGACAAGGGGCAAAGGCTCACCTACGGTCACTGGGAGTTCCAGGTCCTGGAAGTGGAGGACCACAGGATCAAGCTGGTCAGGATGATCCCCCTGGATGACCTTTACAGGATAGGAGAAGTCATCGAATGAAGGCATCTTGCGAAGAAAAACCCCTTTCCAAGGCTGATCTCGGTGCGCTTATGGGACAAGCGAGGGCTGCGCGAGAGCTGGCCTACGCACCCTACTCGGGTTTTCCCGTGGGTGCCGCCCTGCTCTCTGGGCTCGGTGATGTCTTCCGGGCCGGCAACGTGGAGAATAGTAGTTTCGGTCTTTCTGTGTGCGCCGAGAGGAACGCCATCTCCGTGATGGTGGCTTGCGGAGCGGCGAACCCCGTGGCCATAGCCGTTGCGGGACCTCCGGGCGTCCCCTGTCCTCCCTGCGGGGCTTGCAGGCAGGTCCTGGCGGAATTCAACCCCGCCATGACCATTGTCCTTGAAGACGGCGCCGGTGGGTTGGAAATCCTTTCACTGGAGGTACTTTTCCCCAGACCCTTCAGGCTGAAAGACGAAAGAGAATGAGCCGGGATCCCGCGTTCAGATCCGGTTTCGTGGCGATCGTGGGAAGACCCAACGTGGGGAAATCGACGCTGGTCAACGCCCTGGTGGGCGGCAAGGCCGCCATAGTTTCCGACAAGCCTCAGACCACGAGGAACAGCATCAGGGCAGTGCTGAACGATCCGCGGGGTCAGATCGTCTTCGTCGATACACCGGGGCTTCACAGGCCCCTTCATACCCTTGGTCGTTTCATGGAGAGACAGGCGGCGGTTTCCCTTGAGATGGCCGATGTCGTGTGTTTCATGGTGGAGGCGGGGGATAGCAGGATCGGTAAGGCTGACGGAATTATCCTGGACCTCTTGCAAAGGGTTCGTGTCCCCGTTGTACTCATCGTGAACAAAGTCGACGTCTCGGGCCCCCCCGGGGCGGACGATGGCTGGAAATGCTTCACCGGTAAGAGGGAATTCGCCCATGTCCTGCTCGTATCCGCCCTTGAAGGGCGTAATCTTGACCTCCTGTTGGAGGTTCTTTTTTCTCTTTTGCTCCCCGGTCCCCCCATCTTCGACGACGAAAGGCTGGTGGACTGCACCGAGCGCTTCATTGCGGCCGAAGTGATCAGGGAAAAGGTTCTCGAGCATACCGATCAGGAGGTACCCCATAGCGTCGCGGTGGTCGTGGAGGAATTCAAATCTCCCGAAGAGTATCCCGACAGGAGGAATCTCCTGGTACGTGCCACCCTTTTCGTCGAAAGGGCGGGTCAGAAGGCCATTCTCATCGGCAGGAGCGGTACGAAACTCAAGCGTATCGGTGAGCACGCCCGAAAGGAATTGGAGGAGGTTTTCGGTTACGATGTTTACCTGGACCTCTGGGTCAAGGTCAGGCCGGGATGGAGGAACTCTGAAAAGGAACTCCGGAGGTTGGGCTATACCTAGAGGGGATGCTTCCTTGGAGGGCAAGGCCGGCCAGAGATTGTTCCGCAAACGCGGGGTAGTCCTTCGAAGAAGGGACACCAACGAGGGCGATCGGAGCGTTTATGTCCTCCTCAGGGAAGAGGGGCCGGTATGGCTCATCGCCCCCGGCGGGGCCAGGGGCAAGGTCAGGCTCGGGGGGGCCACCGATCCGCTGGTTTGGGGTACATTTCACATATATAGAGGGCCCAACCGGTGGTACTTGAGAGAAGTGGATGTCCGGAAGGATTTCTTGTTACTGAGAAAGTACCCGTCCCGTATAAGGAAGGCGGCCGAGTGGGCCGCGTCTTTGGTAAAATATACACTTCCGGGTCATGCTTCTGACGACCTTTTGCCTATTTTTTACTGGTCCCTGTGTGTCCTGGAATCGGGCCGGCTCAGAGAAGACTTGGCCGATTGGCGTTTCTACTGGAGATGGTTGAGGAGCTGGGGCCTCGCTCCCAACCTCGAGCGTTGCCAGGAATGTGGCGCCGTGCTTGGGGAGGCCCTTTTTCGCGGGGAATCACTCCTTTGCGCCAAGTGCTCCAGCGGCGGGCGCGGGGTGAAGCTCAGTGCCCGGGACCAAAGTGAACTCTTCGCGGTTTCGGTGCTGGATCACGAGAAGATACTGACAATGAAGGACCTTCCCAGGATCGATCCCAGGAAGGTCCAGTCCTGCACCAGGATGCTTGCAAGGACCCTGTCGGACAGGGTGTAACGTCGAACCAGAAGGGGGAATACCGGGGTGAACCTGCAGGAGATAATGATGCGCCTTCAAAGATTCTGGGCTGAACAGGGGTGCGTGATCCATCAACCCTATGATATCGAGGTTGGGGCCGGCACCATGAATCCGGCTACCACCCTGCGGGTACTCGGCCCCGAACCCTGGAGAGTCGCCTACGTGGAACCATCGAGACGGCCGGCCGACGGAAGGTACGGGCAGAACCCGAACCGGCTCCAGCACTACTACCAGTTCCAGGTGGTAATTAAACCCGCCCCGGAGGAAATACAAGAGACTTATCTTGAGAGCCTTAGGACCCTTGGGATAGAACCGGC
>JAAYIZ010000168.1 GCA_012523215.1 Thermovirga sp. | reverse complement strand
GGGCGCCAAAAAAGTGAGGCGCCTTTACGACGGCCGCGTGCTCACCGGGTTTGCCGGTGGCACCGCCGATGCGATGACCCTCCTGGAGCGTTTCGAGAAGAGGCTGGCCGAGCATAGCGGCAACCTCATCAGGGCCGCCACGGAACTGGTCAAGGACTGGCGCACCGACAGGGTCCTCAGGAGGCTCGAAGCCATGATGCTCGTGGCCGACCGAGGAACGACCCTCCTCCTGAGCGGCGCCGGCGACATCCTGGAGCCGGAGGGCGAGGCCTGCGCCATAGGTTCGGGTGCCGGCTACGCCTTGGCCGCCGCGAGAGCTCTCCTGGAATCCTCCGATGCCAGGGCGGACGAGATTGCCAGGAGATCCCTGGTCATAGCATCGAAGATTTGCATCTACACCAACGATTCCATCACGCTGGAGGTGCTCGAGGATTGAGGGACGGCAGGAGCGGCGCTCTCACCCCCAGGGCCATAACGGCCTACCTTGACCGATACATCGTGGGGCAGCGCGATGCCAAGAGGGCCGTCGCCATCGCCCTGCGGAACAGAATTAGACGCCTTGAACTCCCCGAGGATGTAGCCCGGGAAATCGCGCCGAAGAACATCCTCATGGTTGGCCCCACCGGGGTCGGCAAGACCGAAATAGCCAGAAGGCTCTCCCAACTCGTGAGCGCGCCCTTCATCAAGGTCGAGGCGACCAAGTACACTGAGGTGGGCTACGTCGGCAGGGATGTGGAATCCATGATCCGGGACCTCGTCGAGAGGTCCGTCCAGATGGTGAAGCAGCGCAAGATCGAGGAAGTCCGCGAAGAAGCCGCTTCAAGGGCGCGTGAGAGGATCCTGGACGCTCTCATCCCCCCCGTGAGGGTCCAGGAAAGAGTATCCGACTTCATGCACCTCTTTTCGGGACAGCAGGCCGCCAGGGAAGAGCGGTTGCCTACCGAGGAGGAGGAGAAGGCCGAGAAGCAGCGCCTTTCCACCAGGGAGAGGCTGGGCCGCATGCTCGACGAGGGCAGGCTCGAGGCGCGCGAGATAGAAATAGAGGTGAGCGAGAGCCCCCAGTTCGGCATCCCCGTCATGGGAGGTCCCGGCATGGAGGAGATGGGGATAAACCTCGGGGAGATGCTCAGCGGCATAATCCCCAAGAAGAAAAAGCGGCGCTCCGTCGCCGTTGCCGCCGCCAGGAAAATCCTGGAGGCCGAGGAGGCGGAAAAACTCGTCGACCACGAGGCCGCCGCCCAGGAGGGGCTGGCGAAGGCCCAGGAGGAAGGCATCATCTTCATAGACGAACTGGACAAGGTCGCCTCCCCCGGCGGAGGACACTCCGGCCCCGATGTGAGCCGCGAGGGCGTCCAGAGGGACCTCCTGTCCATTGTGGAGGGATGCACCGTCAACACCAGGTACGGCCCTGCCAGGACCGACCATATCCTCTTCATCGCGGCCGGGGCGTTCCACAAGATGAAACCCTCGGACCTCGTGCCCGAACTGCAGGGGAGGTTCCCCCTCAGGGTCGAACTGGGCCCCCTGGGCGAAGAGGACCTCGCCAGGATACTGGTCGAACCCGAGCACAGCCTGATGGACCAGTACAAAGCGCTTCTTTCGACGGAGGACGTTGCCCTTTCCTTCTCTGAAGGCGCTGTAAAGGAGATAGCCTCCCTGGCGGCGAAGATGAACCGTGAGACCGAGGACATAGGCGCCCGGAGGCTTCACACGATGATGGAGAACCTCCTCGAGGAGATCCAGTTCGATGCCCCCGACCTTTCGGGCCGGAGCGTGGAGATCGACGAAGGCTTGGTGAGAGAGCGACTCGAGAAACTGGTCGCTGATGCGGATGTAAGGAAGTACCTGCTCTAGCCGGGTGCGTTAAAAAGCACCCGAGGTTACCGGGAGGGATTATCATGACGATGGACACACCAAAAAAACTGATCGAATCAAGGGCTCCGATAGCCAATCCTTCGGCGATGCAGGACCTGCTCGAGAAGACCCGCGCCGTCAATAGGATCCTCCAGAGCCGCAAGGACCCTGGAACGCCTGACTACCAGAGGCTTGCCAGACTCCTTTGCGAACTGTCAGCGGCGAACGTCTACATAATTGACTGGGAAGGTGTCATCCTGGGTTACTCCTGGGTGAGCGAATACAACTGCCCCACCATGTCGAACCTCCTGGAGACGGGTTCCATGCCCGAAAGTTATACTGAGAAAGTCAACCAGTACCACGAGTCGGAACTAAATCACACCGACCATGGTCTCTGCGCCTACTCCGACGAGCCCTGCACCTATTCCAACAAGCACGTGGTCTACGTTCCCATCCACGGGGCTGGGGAACGGCTGGGCACTCTCATCCTGGCCCGTTTCGGCCACCCCTTCGACAACCGCGACCTGGTGCTCGGAGAGTACCTGGCCACCGTGGTAGGTCTGGAGATCCTGCACGCCAGGGCAAGGACCATCGCCGACAGGGCCCGGGAACGCCTGGTGGTCCAGATGGCCATGAGGGCTCTCTCCTATTCCGAGGTGGAGTCCATCAGGCAGATCATCAG
>JAAYIZ010000167.1 GCA_012523215.1 Thermovirga sp. | reverse complement strand
TGACCCAGGAGAACCTGGGGGTCTCCGAGAAGATAGCCTCCTTCGTGCTTCCCCTGGGAGCCACCATCAACATGGACGGCACCGCCCTATACCAGGGCGTCTGCGCCCTTTTCGTGGCCCAGGCCTTCGGGATAGAACTGTCCATCGGCGCGCAGTTGGGCATCCTGCTGACCGCCACCCTGGCCTCCATTGGAACGGCCGGGGTGCCGGGCGCGGGCCTGATCATGCTGACCCTGGTGCTCACCCAGGCGGGTTTGCCGGTGGAGGGTGTGGGTCTCCTGGCGGGGATCGACGCCGTGCTCGACATGGCCCGGACGTCCATCAACATCACCGGTGACGCCGCGGTCGCCGTCGTGGTTGCAAAAACAGAAGGTGAATTGGCAGATGTCAAAAAAGCCGCATAAAGTCCTTGGTGTGCTTGGAGGCATGGGCCCGGCGGCGACGGCGGAGTTCCTGCGCCTGCTCGCCGAGCTTGCCGGGGCGGAGAGGGACCAGGACCACCCCAAGATCCTCCTCTGGTCGAACCCCCAGGTACCGGACAGGACGGCGGCAATATTGTGGGGCGGGGAGGACCCCGCCCCACTTATCCTTGAGGGTCTCAAAACGATCGAATCGTGGGGCGCCGAGCTGCTGGCGATCCCCTGCAGTACGGCCCACGTGTTTATCGATCAATTCCGCGAAAAACTCCAGGTGCCCCTCGTCCACATCGTCGAAGAGACCCTTTTACTGGCCCGGCAAAGGAGCCCCGAGGGGGCGTGGCTCATCGCGACCATGGCGACCATAGCCTCGGGGATCTACAGCCGCGAAGCCCAAAGGCAACGCTACGACCTGCTTCTTCCCGATGAAGATGTACAGAAGGAACTTCAGGAGATTGTGTCCCTGGTGAAAGCAAATCACCTGGGTGAATCGGGGATGGCCATGGCGGAAGTAGTCCGTGGGCTTCAAAAGAAAAGCCCCCTTCCCGTGGTCGGAGCCTGTACCGAGCTACCCCTCGCTTACAAGGCTTCCGGGCTTGACCCCAAGGGGATGGTGTCCAGCCTCGAATCCCTGGCCGAAGCCTGCCTGGAGAGGATCTACAACACCGGCTGATCCACTGCAACATCCCAGCCGGACGGCGGAATCGTCAGCCCTTCACACCCGAAAGTGATCCCTACCGCGGCCAAGATATTGGAGGATCAGGCTCCATGCGGCCAAGTCGTCAATAGTTCGGGGAGGAACCAGCAGCCCTTTGGGAAGGAGGCGCCTCAGTCCCCTCGGGGGATGGATAAGCCAGTAGAGCTCCCTTCCTCTTTCCGTTGAGAATTCTTCGGATACCTTTTCAACCCTAAGCCCCGAAGAAACCAGCTTTTTTATGCATTCGGCACTTCCGGTACCGGAACCGACGATGACGAAATCGGGGAAGGCCCGGCCGTCTTCGCCGGGAGCCTTTTCAAGCGCCCTTTCTTCAAGGTAGAACAAGTCCCCTCGCAGGACGGCGCCGGCCCAGGCTTCGAGCTCACCTACCGCGGAGAGACCGGAGAGGAGCAGGTCGCCCGAGTCGCTCGAAAGGGCCCATCCGAACTTGTCGGTCCCCGGGTCCAGCGCGATGAGCATCTCAGCGATCTCCCGTCGTCGAGGCCCACCTTGGGTAGAGCCACATCCACTGCTCCGGGTAACGGACTATCCATTCACCCAGGGTGTCGTTGCACAATTCCAGGGAAGCCTCCACGTCCTGACCGAAGGGGGCGCCGCCCGCTTCTTCCAGGGCAGGCTCGATGAAAAGATCGTGGCGCACACCGTCAGGCCGCCTGATTATGAATATGGGAACGACGGCGGACCCGAGCCTGTCCGCCATTTTGACCGGGCCAAAGGGCGTGCTCGCCGGCATGCCCATGAAGGGGACCACCATGCCGTCGTCGCCGAAATCCTGGTCGAGGAGGACGCCCAGGACCTCGCCATCCCTCAAGCAGCGAACGGCGCCCTTCAGGTCGAACCCCCGGCTCATGGTCTTTACTCCGCAGGATGAACGCAACGATACTACCAGGTCGGTGATCCTGGGATCCCTCTGTTCGGCGCCAATGGCATTCATGGGAAAACCCCTCATGGCCAGGACGGCAGCGGCGTACTCCCAGTTCCCGAAGTGGGCCGTCAACGCGACCACTCCCTTGCCTTTTGCCAGGGCATCCCGGAGGTTCTCCTCGCCATGGATTTCGACATAGTTCAGGATATTCGGGCAAAGGGAGGGGAGACGGAGCACTTCGGCGAGGCCCCTTCCCAGGTTCTGGTAAGATTCCTTCACTATGGCCCTGGCCAACGTGACACCGACCTGGAGGACCTTGACGCACCTGGCCTCGGCACGGTCAACCCTGGCTCGGCTGAAAAGCCACACCAGGATCCCCATCCACCCCCCAAGCCTGACTGAAAAGGTATGGGGCATCCTGTTCACGATCCACCCGAAACCTTTGAGCAGGCGCCAGGTGACATCCTGGGACAGTTTCATAAGGGGGCCTCCTCGTAACAGCGATGACCCGTCGGCATCCTTGACGGTATACCATCATCTGTTAAACTCATTTTAGTCTAGCACAAAATTAAAGGGGGCCTCCGCCATGTTCAGAAAGATACTCTTCCCGCTTGATCTTTCGGACCTTTCGCGAAAGGGACTGGCCTGGACCGCCCGGAACGTGGCCGACCCAACCTCGGAACTCATCCTGGTCCACGTCATCGAGGTATTCGGGGACATGGACCCGGGACCCATGATACACAAGGCCGAAAGATCGATAGGCGTGATACAGGCGGAACTGAATTCCACCGGAATCAGGAACAGGTCATTTGTCATGGCCGGCGACCCCTTCGAGATCCTGCCCGAGATAGCCCATTCCGAGGGATGCTCCCTTTGCGCCCTCTTCGCCGACAGGGACGACGTGGTGGTACCTTCCTTGCGGCTCATGGCTCTGCCCCATCTTGTCTACAAGTCACCGGGCGGTGCCATGCCTCCGCCCGATCCATTCCGGAGGATAACGGTGGCCACGGACCTCTCCCCCGCCAGGACCGACATCATCTTCAAGGAACTGAAAACGCTTCTGGCCGGCAGGAGTGTCCCGATGACCATCCTGCACTCCCTTTTCATGGAGGACACCCTCACCTCGACGGAGATGTTCCAGGTCGCCTCCGCGGCGCTGGAGGAAGTGCGGGCAACCGTCGAGAAGTGGAACCCCGGCACGGGCGCCGAGGTCCTGGGCGGTCACCCCGAGGTGGAGATCCTCCGCAGGGTCGATAAGATCAAACCGGGCATGCTCGTGGTGGGGCTTTCGGTCCACGGGCACCTATGGGAGCTCATCGTGGGGAGCACCGGCGAAGCCATCATTGAACGGTCGTCCTGCCCCGTCCTCGTGATCCCCTCCTGAAGCCATCCCCTCAGGAACGAGCCCTGGAAGCGGCCTCCATGTCCTGAAGAATGCGGATTATCGCGGAATCGGCGGACATGAGCCCTTCCCTGCTGAAATCGCCCACGTTCTTAGCTGTCACAACGAAGTCGGAGGATATCATCCCTTGGTCTTCCGGATCTTTCAGGCCCTGCAGGACAAGCAGCGCCGAAGTGCACGCCTCGGCCGCGGCTGTGCCCACCTTGAGGGCGCAGGAGCCCTTGGCGCCATCGCATACCATCCCCTGGAGGGACGACAATAGCAGCGCGACGGCTATCTCGGCCTGCCGGGGAGTGCCCCCGCCCAGCCGGACCAGCGCGGCCGCCGCACCCGCCCCGGCGGCGATGGCGCACCCGCAGACGGGGGTCAGACGCCCCGTGTGAGCCTTGATGAACCCCGTCACGAGATGGCTCAGGGCCAGAGCCTCGGCCAGTTCCCGGTCGGACTTTCCCCAGGCGCGGGCGGCCGCCGAAGGAGGTACGATGGCGGTGATCCCGTGGTTGCCGCTTCCGGCACTGCTCATGACGGGCCATGGGCCGCCGGCCATTCTCACGTCAGCAGCTGCGGCGGACCAGGCCTTCACGGTGTGAACGAGGTTATCCATCCCCTCCAGGGCCGCAAGGTTGAAACCGATACCCAGCCCCCAGGGCCTGGACAGGCCCTGTTCGGCCACCTCCATGTTCATCCTGGAGCCGTCGAGCAGGA
>JAAYIZ010000166.1 GCA_012523215.1 Thermovirga sp. | reverse complement strand
CCGGGCGCAAGAGCGCCGTCCTGGTGCCGCTTTTCCCCAGGGAGGGTGAACTTTTCCTCCTTTTGGTGGAGCGGTCCGATTCGCTGAGGCGTCACCCGGGACAGCTTGCCTTCCCTGGAGGAGCCCGAGAGGAACAGGACAGGGGGCCTGTTGAGACAGCTTTGAGAGAGTTCGCCGAGGAGACGGGGATCGCCGCGGATAAGGTTGAGATCCTCGGTGTGCTCCCCGAAGTCAAGGCCTGTTCCAGCGGCTTCACGCTCTTTCCCGTGGTAGGATATCTGCCCTCGGGACTGAGAAGCAGCGACCTGTCGCCCGATAGGCGAGAGATCAAGAACGTGTTGGAGATACCACTCCGAGAACTGGAGGGCTCTCCTGAGATGGAAACTTTTACCAGGGAAGGACATGTTCACCGTTACCCCGTTTATCGGGCCGGCGACGGGGTAACCATTTGGGGTGCGACGGCCTGGATTATCCTCGGCCTCGTACGGGCTCTCCGGGGGCAGGAAGCAAGAGGATCATCATGTCTCTGATCGGTGCCCATGTCTCTATTGCCGGGGGACTCTGGAAGGCTATCGAAAGGGGAGAGAGCCTGGGCTGCGAAGCCATCCAGATATTCACCAAAAACCAGTTGCAATGGCGGGCTTCGCCGATATCCGAGTCCGTGGGCTCGAGGTTCATGGCCGCCTGGAGCCGTAGCGCCATAAAAAAGGTGGTAGCCCACGCGTCTTACCTTCTGAACCTGGCATCGGGGAAGGAAAAACGTGAAAAAAGCGTCGCCGCCCTCGCGGAAGAGATAGAACGATGCGAAGCACTCGGGATCGAGGACCTGGTCCTTCATCCCGGTTCTCACCTCGGGGAGGGCTTGGAGTACGGGAGAAAACTTGTGGCCGAGGGGCTGAAGTGTGCTCTCGAAAGAACCTCCGGGATGAGAACAAGAGTCCTCCTGGAAACCATGTCCGGTCAGGGCTATTCCATCGGCACGACCATAGAGGATCTAGCATGGATACTTGACAGGGTTGACGATCCCTCCCGCGCAGGGGTATGCCTGGATACGTGCCATTTGTTCGCTGGCGGGTACGAACTGCGGGGCCGTACTTCCTACGATCGATTCGTCCGGTCGGTGGAGAAGCATATCGGCCTGGAGAGGGTCGGGTGCTGGCACCTGAACGATTCCAAGGCCGAGATGGGCAGCCGTATCGATCGACACCAGCATCTAGGGGAAGGTTTTTTGGGGCTTGATCTTTTCTCGAGCATTATCACCGATCCCAGGTGGAAAGATGTCCCTTCTTTGCTCGAAACCCCCAAGGGCCCTCCCGGCGACAGGGGAAACATCGCCCTTCTCAGAAAATTGAGAGGCCATTGAGTGAGAATGTAATTGGAATGGTTGTCGTGAAAGCGAGGCGATCCTATTGACTTCGAGGTACCCGGAGATGAGCATCGACACGGCGGTGATCTCGAGGAACGCGGAAAAAGTGGTCAAACTTTGCAGAGGGAAGGGCATCCGCGTGTGGGGGGTCACAAAGGGAGTAAGCGCCCATCCCGCCGTCGCATCGGCGATGCTCGAGGGCGGTTGCGCAGGTCTTGCCGACAGTCGGGTTGACAATATATGGAGGCTTCGCCTTTTCGGGTTTCGCCATCCCATGATGCTCCTCAGGATACCCATGCCCGGCGAGATGAGGGACCTGGCCGAGACCGTCGACTGTTGCCTGGTCTCCATGCCTAAATCGATTTTGATGCTGGACCGGTCTTGCGAGGAAGCGGGTACCGAGATCGGGATTATTGTGATGGTTGACCTGGGCGACCTGCGGGAGGGGATATGGCCCGATGGCGTGGAGGAGATGGCCGACGCCCTCCGCCAATGCCGCAGGCTCCGGTGCCTTGGAGTCGGGAGCAACCTGGGGTGCCTGTCGGGAGTGCTCCCGTCGGTGACGAACCTGTCACTCCTGGTCCGGACCGGTCGAGAACTCTCCTCCTTCCTGGGTTATCCGCTGGAAGTGGTCTCCGGGGGTGCTACATCCTCCCTGGCCCTGGTCGAGGACGGCGCAATGCCGGAAGGGGTCAACCAGCTGAGGGTGGGGGAGGGTATCCTGCTCGGGACCGATGTCACGGGTAACAGGGTGATATCCTACCTTGAAAGAAACGCCGTAAGGATAACCGCCGAGGTAGTGGAAGTCAGGAGAAAACCCTCGATGCCCATAGGAAAGACGGGTGCCGATGCTTTCGGCAATATCCCGGTTTTCCAGGACAGGGGTGTGAGGCGGCGGGTCATTGTCGCCATGGGACGGCAGGATGTGAGGCCCGAGGGGCTAACACCTGTCGATCAAGGGCTTGACATCATAGGGGCTTCCAGCGACCATTTGACCCTTGATGCCGAAGATTTCAAGGGCTCCCTTGAGCCTGGCGATGCCCTTTCATTCATCGCCGATTACGGCGCCATGCTGGCGGCCGCCACGTCGCCCTATGTCAGAACAAGGATCATAAAAAACTGAACCCCAGGGAGTGATCCTTTGTCAGGAATTCTCGAATCCATTCGCTGGCAGGACTTCATTGATATCCTTGTTATTGCCTTTATAGTCTATAGGCTCCTCCTTCTACTCATGGATACCCGAGCTATGCAGCTCGTGAAAGGTCTTTTCGTCATCGGTCTACTCTACGCGACGGCCCGGTTCCTCAAACTGGCCGCTCTCGCCTGGATATTGGGCAGGTTGTTGGGGGTCTTCATAATCGCGATTCCCATCGTGTTCCAGCCCGAGATCAGGAGGATGCTCGAGGAACTCGGACGAGGGAGCATATGGAGACGCCGCCAGGCGGAGGAGAAGGCATCTCAGCTGACCGATGAGATCACCAGGGCTCTTCTTTTCCTCCAGAGCAGGAAGATCGGCGCCATACTGGTCTTTCAGAAAGATACCGGCTTGAAGGACATCTGGAGGTCGGCCGTTCAGATTGGGGGGGAAATATCCCAGGACCTTATCGTATCCCTATTCTGGCCGGGGAATCCCCTCCACGACGGCGCGGTCATACTGGATAGTCAAAATATTATCGCCGCGGCGTGCTACCTCCCGCTCACGGAGAACAGCGACCTGTCGAGGTGGATAGGTACCCGCCACCGAGCCGCCCTGGGCGTGTCGGAGGTTTCCGATGCAATGGCACTTGTCGTTTCCGAAGAGCGGGGAGAGGTCGCCTTGGCCATCAATGGCCATCTATCCAGGGAGTTGAAGGAAGGGCAGATCAGGAGGCTTCTCATGCATTACTTCGCCCGGACGGCAGAGCCGGCGACAGCCGTAGAAGGGATCAGGGAGAGGCTGGGATCAGTCTTTTTCAAGGGAGGATCAGAGAATGATGAAATCGATTGACCGTCTTCTCGCGTCCCGATCCTTCCTTAAGGTATTGTCGGTGCTGGTCGCGATCCTGGTATGGTTTTACCTGGCGTCAGACAGAGGAACCGAAATAGTCAGGACTGTGACGGTGCCCCTCGAGTTCCTCAATGTTCCATCCGATATATCCGTTACCAGCGGGGTCCGCGACGTGGACATCCAGGTATCGGGCACGAGGGAGGCCACCCTGTTGCAGGTGGACTCGGTCGCTTCACAGGTGGACCTCAAGGGCCTGGGGCCGGGATCGCATCGCCGGCCCATCCAGGCTATCCTTTCATCGGGGTTGAGGCTCGTCGAGGTTTCCCCGCCCTTCGCGGATTTCGACCTCACGCGGTTGGTATCAAGAGTCCTTCCGGTCAAGGTCCTCGTCCCCGAGGACCTGCCGCCCGAGTATCGCCTGGAGGAAGAGAAGATCGAGCCCGAGGAAGTCTCCGTCAAAGGTCCGGAGCAGATGATGGCCTCCCTCGATAATCTCTGGGTGGCTCCCTCCCCTGAACAGCTTCTCCAAGAGAAGGAGCTCTCCCTGCCCGTTATACCCTTTCCAGGCAGCGACCAGAGGTCACCCTTGATGATCGAACCGGCCGTGGCGGATTTCGCCTTCAGGTTGATCAGGGGGTTCCCCAGGAAGATTGTCCCGGCGAGGATCGAGCTGAAGGGTGAACCGGGCCGTGACTTCCAGGTGGGAGTGGTAGTGGTGGACCCGCCGGAGCTGACGATCCAGGGCCCTTTCGAGTCGATAGAACGGATCGACCAGGTCACCCTGGCTCCTATCGATGTGACGGGGCTTGCCTCGGATGTCAGCGAGATTGTGACTGTGCCAGACCCGGCCGATGATGTCCAGATCGTAGACGCACCGTCGGTCCGGGTGAGGATTCACCTCGCCCCCAGGACAGAAAGAAGGCTTTTCGCTAAGATACCCGTCAGGATTGCCGGCAGGAGCATATACCCCGGCTGGAGGGTAGAGCCATCCGAGGTTAACGTCATCCTCGAGGGACCGCCGTCGCTCCTGGACTCCGCTGAAGCCGAAGGCAACCCGGTGGATGTCTTCGTGGACGTGACGAACCTGGTCTCTCAGAAGATTACCGTACCGGTTAAGACGACCGTGCGATCCAAGGATATCTCCCTGGCCGATGTTGATCCCCCTAACATAACGGTCTATGCGTTGACGGAATAGGATCAAGGAAAGAGGTGTTCCGATGCTGGGTCCTTCGAAAAAAAGCCGTTGCCTCTTTGGGACAGACGGCGTCAGGGATGTGGCCAACCGGGGTCTCATGACCCCCGAGAT
>JAAYIZ010000165.1 GCA_012523215.1 Thermovirga sp. | reverse complement strand
GAAGAAATGGGGAAAGAATTCTTTGACGATCCCTGGAAGGCCCGGGACGGTTATATCGACGAAATCCTCGGCGGTGAGGTGAGAAGGGGCCGGGCGGGGAAGCTGCTCGAAATGCAGCGCTATGCCATGCTCATGTTCACCAGTTGCGGATGGTTCTTCGATGATATCTCCAGGATCGAGACGATCCAAATATTGGGCTACGCCGCCAGGGCGGCTCAACTGGCCGGCGAGGTCTCCGGGCGGGATGCCCTGGGGCCTTTTCTGAGGGCCCTGGAGAAAGTGCCGGGCAACAGGGAGGAGGTTCCCAACGCCAGGGAGGCCCTGGAGGCCGCCTTCGGGGGAAGGATCGGCGCCGTGGGCAAAGGCTAGGACAAGGTTCAACGCAAGATTACCGGTGAATTTGCCACCCTTGAATTTTGCGATAAAATAAACGATACTGCGAACGTTGGAAAAGAATCACCCCAGACAAGGAGGGAAGCTTCATGGCAAAGGCTGTAGTTGACAAGGATCTGTGTATCGGTTGCGAAGCTTGCGTGGGGACCTGCCCCGTCTCGGCCATCAGCATGGTGGAAGGCAAAGCCCAGGTTGATCCCGATACGTGCATCGAGTGCGGCGCCTGCGTGGCGGTCTGCCCCGTAAGTGCAATTTCCCAGTAGTTAGCGGGGTAATGTTCTTTCGAGGGGCACTTCCCCAGGGAAGGGGCCCCTCTTTTTTATCTATCGAAAGGGAATTTTTAATGTCGACTGAAAAGACCGTCCGATGGCTGAGGTCCGCCTGGATAGCGGGTATGGTCGCCTTTTTGATCATTTCGATAGTACCCCTGGGGCGGTCACCCCTTCCCGGGGTGGAGATGGCCGACAAGATCGCCCATTTCGGGGTTTTTCTCATCCTGGCACTGTTGCCGGCGGCCACTGGGGTTGTCAGGATACGGACCGTACTGGTCGTGCTCATCCTTTTGGCCCTGGCATCGGAGGGCCTTCAGGCGATGGTACCTTTCAGAAGCTGCGAAGTCGCCGACATCGCGGCCGACCTGCTGGGCATGCTTTCCGGACTTGCACTGGGGGCCTTTCTTTCGGGCCTTCGGCGACGGTTATAATGGGCAATAACAACTTATGGAGATAAAGGCTGGTGAAGTGTCATGGCAAAACCGAACAAAGCCCTTGAGGAAGAGATCCTCGCGGTTATGGATAGGAACCTGCAGAGCATCTGGGATGGGGATGGGGCCGCATACCGTGAGACCACATCCGAAGATTGCACTTTCTTTGAGTGGTACATATCGCCCCAAAGGATAGACGGCCTTGATTTCCACCTGAGGGAAATCCGTGTGCACCGGATGGTCGTCGGGGGAGGTTCCGACCCGGTGGAATCGGAAGAACAGACCTTTGAGCACGAGATTCTTCAGCCAAATATCCAGGTCTACGGGTCTACGGCGATAGTGACCTTCACCCTCATGGTAAGAATCGCGTCACCCGGGAAGGTCGTGCACAAGAGCCATAACGAGACCAGGGTTTTCAATAATTTCGGTACAAAAAAGAGCCCGGACTGGAAACTCGTGCACTGCCACAAGTCGCCCATTGCTACCCCCGATAGTATGTCCATTCTGAGGTTTTAGGGAGACGAGGCCGGCATGGGTGCCGTGAGGGACTTCCTGGCCTGTTTCAAAATGGGTTTGCCCCTTCCGTTGTGCCTGGAGGGAGCCAAGGGGAGGTGCCTTGTCCATATTTCCGATACGCCCTCGGTGTTTTACGGCGACCTCGACAAACTCCTAAAATACCTCGAACCCCTTTGCGTGGTCCATACAGGAGACCTGGTGGACGAGGTCAAGCTCGGCCTGAGGCCGGGTAACGCCGCCATCTTCAGGCAGAGGCTGAAGGCCCTGGCGAAGGCCATGGGCAAGGTTCCCGGCGAGAGAGTCACCATCGCGGTCGGGAACCACGATCTCGCCGAGGATATCCGTTCGGTTTTCCCCAGGGCGAAGATTTTTGACCGGGGCGCCAGGATGAGCCTCTGCGGGCTGGACGTGGCCCTGGCCCACTCCCGGGAGGAACTGCCCCAGCCGCCGGCGGCTTTCAACCTTTTCGGGCACAATGCCGACGTGCTGCCCGATCAGGAGGGTGTCCGCTACCTTAACGGCGTCCTCGGGATCAACGTGATCCTCGTTGAAAGCGGCGATGTGGAGGTGCTGCCCTATCCCTCCTACGTGGACGACGCGAGGTCCTGCAAGAG
>JAAYIZ010000164.1 GCA_012523215.1 Thermovirga sp. | reverse complement strand
TTCTCTTTACGTTCACATTCCTTTCTGCCAAAGTAAATGTCCCTACTGCGCTTTTTACAGCATAAGGCCGGGCCGGGGTGATTTGTCGGGTTTTCTGGAAGCACTGAAGGGCGAAATAACCCTTTTCTCCGGGGAGCGCCGTCCCTGGGTTCGGACAGCTTATATTGGAGGAGGGACTCCCACGGTCCTGCTACCTGCCCACTGGAAGAGGCTGATTTCCATCCTGGAAGAGGGTTTTTCCTTTCTGCCTGGCGCTGAAGTGACCGTGGAAGCCAACCCTGGCTCCCTTGCGATGGAGCACCTTTCCCTTTGGAAGGATTGGAGGGTTTCCAGGGTCAGCCTGGGTGTCCAGAGCCTCCAGGACGAGGACCTCCTGGTAACAGGAAGGATCCATGACAGAAGGCAGGCCCTTGACTCCATGGCACAGGTCAGAAGAGCGGGTCTTTCCCTTTCGACGGATCTCCTCTTTGGGCTGCCCGGGCAGGAACTCGGGGGTTGGGCTGATACACTCAAGGTGATACTCTCTGAGGGGACCGAGCACATCTCAGTCTACGAACTAACCCTCGAGAGTGACTCGACCTGGGGCAGGCAACCCCCGCAAAACCTCGCCGGAGGTTATCCCTTTTACCGATGGGCCCAGTACTACCTGGAAAAAAAGGGTTTGCTCCAATACGAAATAGCCAGTTTCGCCAAGCCCCGAAGATGGTGCAGGCATAACGTGGCCTACTGGACCGGGGGTGAGTTCCTGGGGTTGGGGCCTTCGGCCTGGAGCTATAGAGGGTCCGTAAGGACCGGTAATGTACCGGATCTTGGGCGTTACTGCTCGATGATCGCCAAAGGACTAAGGCCAACCTGTTTTTCAGAGAGGCTGGAAGGTGAAAGACAGGCCTCCGAATTGGCGATCTTGGCCCTGAGGACCCGTTGGGGCATTGTGCTCCGGAAATACCGACGCAGGTGGGGCGACCAAATGCTACAAGGTCTGCAGGATTCCCTAGAAGAGATTCCCCGATCCTTTTTCAGAAACGCCCCCGGAAGGATCGCCCTGAACAAACGGGGCATGAGGGTGGGAAATGCCATCTGGGAGAAACTGGTGCCATGAATGGCCGAGGAAACGCCCGCCTGCCGAAATGCTTTTTCCCCGGGGGCATTCCAGATCATGAGCCTTCCTTTGGGGAAGGGTTGCTCCTGGACGTAGACCTTGACCGTGGGACCCTGCCTTTCGTTACGCTGTTAGGCGCGGCGCCGGGGTAATGTACCCCCGGTGAAAGCTTTGGTATCATTTTGTTAAGGTCAAAAAATGCGGAGGTTGGCCCCTTATTTGCCAATCCTCTTCGAAGGAAGGTGCGAGGATGCGAGATGCAATCAGGTCGATGCTCAGGGACCTACCTTCGATGGACGAACTCCTCCAGAAACCCTGGACAAGCAGGTACCAGGTGGTTCTTGGGCGCGAAGCCGTCAGATCGACCTTCGCCGATGTGATCGGTGAGGTCAGGAGGGACCTGCTCAAGGGACTCATCCAGTCCATCGACCCCACCCTTATCGAATCGGAGACCAGGTCCCGGCTGGATAAACGCTCCAGGAAGAGCCTCAGAAGGGTGGTAAACGCTACGGGGGTAGTTATCCACACTAACCTCGGGAGGTCCTGCCTCGGTACCGGGGTCCTGGAAAACGTGAAGGAAGTCTCGGCTTGTTACAGCAACCTTGAATACGACCTCGAAGAGGGAGCCAGGGGTCAAAGGCATTCCCATGTTGAATGGCTCCTGTCCAGCATCACCGGGGCCGACTCGGCCGTGGTGGTAAATAACAACGCCGGCGCGGTCCTGCTCTGCCTCGCGGCTTTGGGGCGGGGCAGGGAGGTCATCGTGTCCAGGGGGGAACTGGTGGAAATTGGAGGCTCCTTCAGGATCCCTGACATAATGGAATTTTCGGGAGCCGTCCTGAAGGAGGTCGGTACGACCAACAGGACCCACCTCGCCGATTACCTCAAAGCCATAAACGCCGAGACCGCCATGATACTCAAGGTACACCCTTCCAACTTCAGGGTAGTGGGTTTTCACTCGGAAGTCTCGAGGGAGGAGCTGGCGGCCTTGGCCCGGGAAAAAGGCCTCATTTTCATGGAAGATCTTGGAAGCGGAGTGGTGGTGGACCTTTCCCCCTGGGGACTCCAGGGGGAGCCGACGGTCAGACAGTGCGTGGAGTCAGGGGTGGACCTGGTGACCTTTTCCGGTGACAAGCTGCTTGGCGGTCCCCAGATTGGCGTGATCGCCGGCAGGAATCAACTTTTGGACAGGATTCGCCAATACCCCTTCCTGAGGACGCTGAGGGTCGACAAGATGACGCTGGCCGCTTTCGAAGCCACATTGAGGCTTTACATGGAAGGTAAAACGGAGGAGATACCGACCCTGGGGCTTATCACTCAGCCGGGTGAGATCCTGAAGAAAAGGGCCCGAAACTTGGCCTCGAGGA
>JAAYIZ010000163.1 GCA_012523215.1 Thermovirga sp. | reverse complement strand
TCTTCCACCGGGGGCAGTCCGCCGCCACGGTACCGGGCGGGACCATCCCTGTAGAGATCGTTCCCGAAGGCGTCGATAAGTACCACCGTGGGAAGGTCCTCGACCCTCAACCTGAAGACGGCCTCGGGCCCAAGTTCAGGCCACGCCACGGCCTCCAACCTGGTGATGCAGTCCGAGATGAGGACGGCCGCGCCCCCGACAGCCCCGAAGTAGACCGCCCTGTTTTTTATCATGGATTCAATGACTCCCGGGGATCGCCTTCCCTTGCCTATCATTCCCTTGAGCCCGAGGTCGAGAAGGAGCGGCGTGTAAGGGTCCATCCGGCCGCTGGTGGTTGGTCCCGCGGAGCCGCAGACTCTTCCGGGGGGCGTCGGCGATGGCCCCACGTAGTAGATGACCTGTCTCCCGATGTCGAAGGGGAGGGGCCTGTTTTCCCGGACGCATTCGACCATCCGCTTATGGGCCGCGTCTCGGGCCGTGTAAACGACCCCGCTGATGAGGACCTTATCTCCGGAACGGAGGGGCATTACCGCTTCGTCTTCGAGAGGAGCGACCAACCTTGACGCGTGCCTCATCCGCCGATCCCTCCCTATATCGTGACTTCAGCGTGCCGGGCCGCATGGCAGCAGATGTTGACCACCACGGGCGTTCCCGCGATATGGCCGGGTGCGGATTCCATGTGGATGTCCAGGCAGGTGACACTTCCCCCCAGCCCTGCCGGCCCTATCCCAAGGGCGTTCACGGCTTCCAGGGTCCTCAGTTCCAGTTCGGCGTACCTGCCGTCGGGGTTCCGCCGTCCCACGGGGTAGAGGGTGGCTCTCTTGGCCATGAGGGCGGCAACCTCCACCGTCCCGCCTATGCCGACGCCAACCAGGGTGGGGGGACTGGGGTTGGGGCCGGCGGCCTCGACGGTATCCCTGACGAATTCAAGGACCTCCCGGGGTCCCTGCCCGGGCGTGAGTACCCGGAGAGCGCTCATGTTCTCGCTGCCGAAACCCTTGGGAGTCGCCAAAAGCCTCACCCTGTCGCCGGGGACGACCCTCGTGTGAAGCACCGCCGGGGTGTTAGTACCGGTGTTTCGCCGATCGAAAAGCGGGTCCACCACGATGGACTTCCGGAAGTATCCTTCGCGGTAGGCTTCCTCCACGCCCGAATCAACGGCCTCGGCGAAGTCGCCCCCTACCAGGAGCACTCCCTGGCCGACGTCGGCAAAGACGACAGCCATGCCGCTGTCCTGGCAGAGGGGCATATGACCGGCCCTCGCCAGGTCGTGGTTGCGCAGGATCTGGTCCAGCACGGACCTCCCCAGAGGAGATTCCTCCCGTTTATCCCTGGCATGGACCAAGGCGTTGTAGACATCCTGCCCTATGGATACGCCGGCCTTCAGGAAAAGTCCCTTGACGACCTCAGAGACGAGGGATACATCGATCTCTCTGACCTTGACCATTTGATTTATTGCCTCTTTCCGGGTACTTCCCTGTTTCGGTCCACGTAATGGGGCCGTTCCCCGATCCTTCTCCCCCCAGTGTCGAAAAGCGGGCGTTCCTCGTCGGGGGTTGCCTGCTTTTTCGGACGCTTTACGGGAGCCTTCTTCAGCCCACTCCCCGTCAGGGGGACCACGACGGTCTCCTCCGAAGTTATCACGCCCCTGGTTCTGAGAAATCTCTCGGCGGCGGAGGCCGCGGCGGCCGTCGGTTCCACCAGGAACCCTTCCTCGAGAGCAAGGCGCTCCTCCTCGGCTAGTATGTTCTCGTCGTCCACGACGACGACGTCGCCCCTGCTCACGCGAAGGGCGTCGACCATCTCCTTCATGCGAGGGGGGGCCGTTATGGCGATTCCCTCGGCTACGGTGCCCCTGAAGGTCTTTTCACCCGTTTCGTTCCATTCGGCATAAAGGGGGGAGCAGCGGGAGCTCTGAACGGCGTAGATCCTCGGCAGGCGCCTTATCCGGGCCCGCTGGAGCAATTCCTTGAAGCCCTTGAAGACGCCGAGGAGCATCGTCCCGTTGCCGGCAGGTACCACCATGACATCGGGCGCCCTGAAACCGAGTTGCTCCCATATTTCGAAGGCCACCGTCTTCGTGCCTTCCAGGAACAAGGGGTTCCAGACATGGCTTGCGTAATAGGCGGTCTCCGACAGGGAGAGCGCCATCGAGGCCGCTGCCATGCGGTCACCATCGACGACCTCTAGGGTCGCCCCGAAGATCTCTATCTGCTTCTTCTTGGCCTCGGCGGTGTCCCTGGGCACTATCACCGTCGCGCTGATGCCGCACCGGGCTGCATAGGCCGCGATGGACGCCCCGGCATTCCCCGAGGAATCCTGGACGACCGTCCCATGGCCCAGGTTTTTCGCCTCGGTCATAACCAGGACCGAACCCCTGTCCTTGAAGGAACCCGTGGGGAACAGGTATTCAAGTTTGTAAAGGGGGCCGCCGGAGCGGGAACGCACGAGGGGGGT
>JAAYIZ010000162.1 GCA_012523215.1 Thermovirga sp. | reverse complement strand
CTATCAACCTCGCGACAGTGGTCTTGCCGGTCCCAGGATTGCCCCTGAAGCAGAAGTGAAAGGATTGAAGCCTCAGTTCGCCGAGATCGCCGCTCCGGCGGTGCTGGTTGAGCCAGAGGACGGCCTCTATTTTACGAAGTTCCTTTTTGATCGGCTCAAGCCCGACGAGGTCATCCAACCTGGTCTGTGGGCCTGGCTTTTTCCTGCCGGATATCTCGATGGCCAACCCGGATCACCTCTTTAAACCATCTGAACGCGGCCTTTCCTGCAGGTGCTCGACTTCGAGGCCGGCTTCTCCGCGAAGAAGGCTGGCAATGGGATCAGGATAGGGATTTGCGAAGACTATCCTTTTTATCCCGGCGTTAATTATGGCCTTGGTGCAGAAAGAACAGGGCTCATGGGTGCAGTAGATAACTCCTTCCGCTGTCGACGCACCTACCACCGCGGCCTGGGCAATGGCATTTACCTCGGCGTGGGATCCGCGGCATATCTCGTGCCGTTCACCGTGGGGTACACCCATCTTTTCCCGAAGGCAACCCGTCTCGGAACAGTGAGGGGCTCCTTTTGGCGCCCCATTGTAACCGGTGCTGATTATTTGTCTATCCCTGACGATGACCGACCCTACCTTTCTCCTGAGACAGGTGCTCCTCGTCGAGACCACGGCAGCGATGGCCATGAAATACTCGTCCCATCCCGGACGGTAATCCCCCATAGTCACGCACCTCCGCGATGAACCCTATTATACGGTAATGGTCGGCTTTTCTCCTCCCGATCGGGTGAAGGGGTTCTCCCCTTCACCGCCCCTCCCACCGGGGTTCCCTCTTTTCGAAAAAGGCCGCCACTCCCTCGTGGGCATCCCCCGTGGAGCAGAGCCTGGCGAAGGCTTCGTTCATATAGGCGAATTGCTTCCCATATTCCATATCCTCTGCTGTGTAAAAGGCGCTCTTGGCCAGTTGAAGGGCCAGGGGACTTTTCATGGCGAACTCCGCCGCCCATTGCCTGGCTTCCTCTTCGAGTTTATCAGCGGGAACAACCCTGTTGACGAGCCCCATGGCCATCGCTTCCGGTGCTTTAACCAGGGCCCCTGAAAGGAGAAATTCCAGCGCTCTCTTTCGCCCCACGCATCGGGCTACGGGGAGGACGGGGCCCACGCAGTTCAGCCCCAGGTTGATCGCAGTGAGGCCCATCCTCGCATCCTCGGCGGCTATAACCAGGTCAGCCGACGCCGCGAGCCCCAGGCCGTTGGCCGCCGCAACCCCCTGTACCTGGGCTATAACGGGTTTTTTCATCCTGGATATGAAAAACAGGGGTCTCTCCATTCTATCCACCCATTGATGGTACTCCAGGATGTTTTTACCCGAGATCTCGCTCACATCGATCCCCGCGCAGAAATGGCGCCCGGCTCCCCTGACGAGGATCACCCTGGTTTTGGGGCAGGAATCCAGTTCACTGAAGGCGGCCAGGAGTTCCTCCGCCAACGGGCTGTCAAAAGCGTTCATTTTCTCCGGCCTATTAAGGGTAACGCTGGCGACATGATCCTCGCCCCTTTCAACGATCAGTCTTGAATATTCCATCCACCGCACCTCCCGATAAAAAAGATTCTTACCAATTGGGCTACCCGGACCAACTTATTGCAAAGGGTGCTCCCGGTCAACCCACGTCAGCTCGGCTATTTAAAGGGGCAGGATTTTGAATGGCGACAAAGGGGAGGCCCCGCTCACAGGCGGGGCCTCCCCTTTCACGATTTAATCCATGGCATGGGAACGTGGCTCTTTCTAACCGAGCACCTCCCGCACCGCCTCCAGGGCCTTGTCAATCTCTTCCCTGGTTATCACCAGCGGGGGAGCGAACCGGATGATCCAGTCGTGGGTCTCCTTGCAGAGCAGGCCCTTGTCTTTCAGGGCTGTCGTGTACTTTCTGGCCTTGCCGGCGGATTCCTCAAGGACGATCGCGATCTGGAGGCCCTTACCCCTGATATGTATTATCCTGTGGGACTTGATCGCCTTCAGGCCTTCCATAAAGTACGCGCCGAGCTCGGCGGCCCTTTCGGACATTTTTTCGTCGATGAGCACATCGAGGGCCTCGTTGGCGACGGCGCAGGCAAGGGGGGTGCCCCCGAAGGTCGAACCATGGCTGCCCGGCTGGAAAACTCCGAGGACTTCTTTATCGGCGGCCACCGCCGACACGGGGAAAACACCGCCCCCGAGGGCCTTACCCATGATGATTATGTCGGGATCCACGTCCTCATGCTGAAAGGCGAAGATTTTTCCAGTCCGGCAGAGGCCCGTCTGGATCTCGTCGACGGCCAGGAGCACGTTGTGCTCTCGGGCAAGCTTCTCCAACCCCTAGAGGTACCCTTCGCTGGGCACCGCGACACCCGCCTCTCCATGGATGGGCTCCACGAGGATCCCCACGGTGTTCTTGTTGACGGCCTTCCTAGCGG
>JAAYIZ010000161.1 GCA_012523215.1 Thermovirga sp. | reverse complement strand
TTTACAGGTTGACCCCTCAGAGGCGGCAGCCAAGGGGTTTCTTCTGTGCCATCGGCAAATGTTCCTCCTGCTTCCTGGTCGTTGATGGTGTACCCAATGTCCGGTCCTGCATCACGCCGCTGAAGGCAGGGATGCGGATCGAGACACAGCGCGACAAGGGCATCGTCGCTTTGGATGCGGAATAGGGGCAGGTGAAAAGAGTGAGGCATACTGAAGTGCTTGTCATCGGAGGAGGCCCCGCTGGCCTCAGCGCCACACTGGAGGCAGCCTCTCTGGGCTGCGGAGTCACCCTGGTGGACGGCGACCTCGCGCTGGGAGGCCAGCTCATCAAGCAGACCCATAAATTTTTTGGCTCAAAGGAAGAGAGAGCGGGAACAAGGGGATTCAAGATTTCAGAGATACTCCTCGAGGAACTTGAAAATCTCAAGGGTCGGATCAAGGTTCATACTAACTGCACAGCGACGGGTATTTACAAGGAAGACGGGGTTGTCTCCTGTGTCATCGGCGAAGAAAAATACTTCCGGATCAAACCCGAAAGAATCGTCATGGCTACCGGGGCGCAGGAACGACTGCTGCCCTTTCCCAACAACCACCTTCCTGGTGTTTACGGGGCAGGGGCCGTGCAGACACTGATGAACGTCTACGGGGTGCTCCCCGGAAAAAGAGTGCTCATGGTTGGTGCCGGCAATATCGGACTTATTGTCAGTTACCAAATGATTCAGGCCGGGGTGGAAATAGCGGGCATCGTGGAAGCCATGGATAAGGTGGGAGGCTATTGGGTCCATGCGGCCAAGGTGAGACGGTTGGGGGTACCCATTTTTCTCAGGCATACGATAAAAGAGGCACTGGGAAATCGTACCGTGACAGGTGCGTTGATCCAGGAAATCGATGACCGGTTCCAGCCGGTGGGCGAGAAAAAACGGGTCGACGCGGATATCATCTGCATGGCTGTCGGTCTCACGCCCACTTGTGAGCTCCTCTGGCAAGCCGGTTGTGAGATGGTCTATGTGCCCCAGTTATGCGGGCACGTGGCCCTGAGGGATTCCTTCATGAGGACCAGCCTCCCCGACATCTGGGTAGCAGGTGACGCAGCGGGTATCGAGGAGGCTACCGCGGCCATGGTCGAGGGGCGGATCGCGGGACTTGACGCCGCCAGATCCCTCGGGAAAGGCGACAAGGCCGATCTGGAGAAACGTCTCGAGGAGTTGGGAAGGCGCCTTGGAGATCTGCGAGGCGGGGAAGTCGGCCAGAAGATTTGCCAAGGCCTCGCCTGCTGCAGCGTTCAAGGTTGGGGGGTGTGAAGCGTTGGACGAAAAGGAGAAGTTTTTCAACAGCGGAGTGCTTGTTGAGCCTCGCAAGGGAGCGGTACAGCCCCCGGAGGACCTCTGGCTGACCAAGAAGAATGGGCTTGTCGTCATAGAGTGCCCCCAGAGGATACCCTGCAACCCCTGTCACACTAGTTGTCCCACGGGAGCGGTGAAGCCCTTCAAGGATATTAACGATCAACCCGAGATAGACTATAAAAAATGCACAGGCTGCGCCAATTGCGTGGCGGTCTGCCCCGGCCTCGCCTGTTTTGTCGTCGACCTCACCTGGGGCGATGAGGATAAGGCACTGATGAAGCTTCCCTATGAAATGCTCCCCCTACCTGTCGAGGGAGAGATCGCGGATTGCCTGAACAGGGTGGGCGAAGCCATAACCCGTGGGAAAGTCATCAAGGTCCTCGAACCCTTCAGCGACAGGACCAGGATCGTCCACGTGGAGGTGCCGAGGTCTTTGGTGATGGAAATCCGCGCCATAAGGGTGGTGAAATAGCCGTGGCTGAAAAGGACGAGGAAATAATCATCTGCCGTTGCGAGGAGGTCACCCTGGGTGAGATCAGGGAATGGATCAACAAGGGTTACGAAACTTTTGATGAATTAAAAAGAGTTCTCCGAGTGGGCATGGGACCGTGCCAGGGGAGAGGATGCCGCGAAATTATCCTCAGGGAATTATCGGCGAAAACAGGAAGGCCTGTCTCCGAAATCCACCCCGGCACGTTCCGGCCTCCGTCCAAACCGATAAAATTGTCACTCCTTGCCGAGATTGGTGACGGGTAATGACCCTGAAGAGGACTGCCGAAGTCGTTGTGATCGGCGCCGGGATCCAGGGCTGTTCCATCGCTTACAATATAGCGAAGTCCGGGCTCAGGAATGTCGTAGTCCTCGAAAAAGACACTATCTGTTCAGGATCGACCGGAAGATGCGGTGCCGGTATAAGGGCCCAGTGGGGCACGGAGATGAACTGCCGATTTGGCCTCGCGGCGATAGAAAAGTTCGAGCGATTGCAGGAAGAATTGGGTATGGATTGCGACCTCCACCAGGGGGGATACTTGGTGGTAGCCTACAGGGACAGTGAATTCGAACGCCTAAAGGAAAGCATGAGACTTCAAAACAGCCTCGGCATCAACACCAGGGTAGTTTCCTACGCTGAAGCCAGGGAGATATGTCCGGGGTTGTCCGCCGAGGATGCCGTTGGATTCACTTTCCATGACAGGGACGGCCACGCCGACCCGTTCCTGACCACCTTTGCCTACACGGAGGCGGCCAGGAGACTTGGCGTGAAATTCCTTCGTTTCACGGAAGTGAAGGCCATCAAAGCCGTCGCGGGTCGTGTCAAGGGAGTGGAGACCAATAGGGGGGATTTCGACGCCCCGGTCGTGGTCAACGCCGCTGGCGGGTATGCCCAACATGTAGCGAAAATGGCCGGGGTGGACATCCCCAATTTCTCAGAAAGGCACGAGATTCTTATCACCGAGCCCGTCGAACCGGGCGTCTGCCCACCAATGCTGATAAGCTTTTCGGGGAACTTCTACATCCAGCAGAGACCCAACGGCTCGATGATCGGGGGGTGCAGCCCCGAGGGACACCCCCAAGATTACGGCCTCGGGACTTCCTGGAACTTCCTCGAGGCGATGTCAAGGACCTTCGTAAAACTCCTCCCCAGGGCCAGGGGCATCAGGGTTGCCAGGCAATGGTCGGGGCTCTATAACATGACTCCAGACTGCCAACCAATTTTATGCGAATCCGATGACGTAAAAGGATTTTTCCTCTCCTGCGGCTATTCGGGGCATGGTTTCATGTTCGGTCCCATATCGGGGGAACTGCTTGCCCAGCAGATTCTGGGCCAGAAACCCAGGATTCCCATCGGGATGCTTCATTACAAGCGGTTTGAGAGGGGAGAACTATTGGTTGAACCGGCGGTCGTTTAACGATGATCCCTCTACCTGGGTGGAGGGACCGTATCAATTGGAGCGCATCGAAAAGAATTGTCTTTACTTGACGGTAAATTATGATTTGTAATGCAATATTCAATATATAGATATAAATATGCCTTGTACCGGGCCTCACAAGGTGGCATAATGGTTTTGTTCAAAGGGCGCCTGTGTCGAACGTCTTGGAGGAAGGTGAATTGCTTGCCGAAAAAATTTACGGTAACGGTGGACCCTCATTGGTGCAAGGGCTGCGGGTTGTGTCTCGCTGTGTG
>JAAYIZ010000160.1 GCA_012523215.1 Thermovirga sp. | reverse complement strand
CGGGCTCCACCAGCAGTTCCAGGCCCAGGGCTTCCAGCCCGGCCCAAAGCGCCGACGCGTTCTTCCTATGGCGGGCGAACCGATTTTCGAGACCCTCCTCGGCGATGATCCTCAAGCCTTCGTTCAGCCCATAGATCATGTTAACCGGAGCGGTGTGGTGGTAGAACCTCTCCTGGCCCCAGTAGCGCATGATCATCGTCAGGTCCAGGTACCAGCTCTGGACCTTGGTTCCGCGGCCCTGGATGTGCTCCACCGCTTTCGGTCCCACCGTGACCGGCGCAAGCCCCGGGGGACAGGCTAGACACTTCTGGCTTCCGCTGTAGACCATGTCAAGGCCGAGGCGGTCAACGGGGACCTCCATGCCGCCCAGGGATGTAACGGCGTCGACCACTATGAACATGCCCGCCCCGTGGACCATGGGAGTGATCTCATCCAGGGGCTGAAGCACCCCGGTGGAGGTCTCGGCGTGGACAATCCCCACGAATTTTGCGTCGGGGTTGGCCCTGATGGCCTTTTCGATATCACCGGGGTCAACGGACTTGCCCATCGGGGCGTTGACCTCGACAACCTCGGCGCCGCACCTCCCGGCCACGTCCTGCATCCGGGAGCCGAAGACTCCGTGGGAGCAGATTATGGCCTTGTCTCCCCTCTCGATCATGTTCACCCAGGCCGTCTCCATGCCGGCGCTACCCGTGCCCGACATGGCCACCGTCAGGTCGTTGCCGGTCTGGAAGACCAACCTGAGGAGCTCCCTGGTCTCGTCCATTATGGCCACGAAGTCCCTGTCCAGGTGGCCAAGGGTAGGCTCGGCCATGGCCCTAAGTATCCTCCCCTCGACGGGCGTAGGACCAGGCCCAAGAAGAATCTTCTCGGGTACTTTTCTCATCTTTTGTGACAAACTCATTTCAAACCCTCCCAGCCATGAAGAATTTTTTCAAAATAGCCCGGCCGCTCACGCTCCCGCCCCAGGACCGGTCGCAGCGTCAAACAAGGCATGTTCCTTCTTTAAAACCACCAGGTTGCCCCAGGAATAGAGGCTCAAGGCGACCCAGATCCACACGAAGGTGACCAAGGTGGGAAAATCCATCGGTTCATGGAATACCCACACTCCAAGGAAAAACTGAAGTGTCGGTGCAATATACTGCAGGAAGCCCACGGTCACAAGTTTCAGCCTTCGAGCGCCGTAGGCGAACCAGAGCAAGGGCAGCGACGTCATCACCCCCGTCAAAATCAGGAGAAGGTCCAAAGATATGTCACCCGCCATGAAGGTACCGGTGTGCCGAACATCGGCCAGGACAAGGAACAACAGGGCTGGCAAGGAGAGGTAGAGCGTCTCCGCGAAAAGACCCGGTAGGCAGTCGATCACCACCTTCTTTCTTATCAAACCGTAGAAGGCGAAGGTCAGTGCCAGCCCCAGGGAAACCCAGGGGACGTTCCCGTGCAGGACGACCTGGTACAGCACACCCGCGGCAGCGATAATGATGGCGAACCACTGGACCCTCCCCACCCTCTCGCGGAAGAAGACGAAGCCGAAAAAAATCGTGACCAGGGGATTGATATAGTAACCCAGGCTCGTCTCCAGGACCTGGTCGGTGTTGACGGCCCAGATGAAGAGCAACCAGTCGCCGGCGATGAAAAGGCTGCTGCAAAAGAGCAAGGCCGCGGTACGGACATTTCGAAAGCCGGCCATCAATTCTTTCCGGTTCCCCTGCAGGATCATTATCGCCGCCACGAACACCAGCGACCATATGATCCTGTGGGCGAGTATCCCGGGCGCCGGCACGCCGCCCAGGAGTTTCCAGAAAACCGGAAGCAGGCCCCAGACCGTATAGGCCGCGATGGCTGCCTTCAGACCCGACCTTGCCTCATTTCCATCCGAGGGTGACTTCTCCATGTTGCTCCTTCCTTCCAGCTCAACACACAAAATATTCCGCCCGGGTCCGTTCAAGGTCTACGTTATCCATGGACGGCCCAAGAACCGACACAGGTTGGCGAGATTTTAAAAAAAGCTTACGAGTGAAGGCCCACCTCGAGAGCCTTCACAAGATTGTAGACCGTCACCGTGGAGGGCATTTCAAGGCCCGCCGCGATGCCCCTCCTCATGATCTCGCCGCTGATGGCCTCAATCTCGGTCCTGTTCCCCGATTCGACATCCTGCAGCATGGATGACCTGTTGCCCGATGTTAGTTCGAGGACCTTCAAAAGACCGTCCCACTCCTCGTCGGCGTCAAAGGCCAACCCCGATGCGTTGGCCACGGATACGGCCTCCCTGCATAGAGATTCCACGACTTTCAAGGCGAAGGGCGAACCCAGCGTTTCCTCGTTGTTCAATCGCGCCAGGGCCGCCACGGGGTTGATCCCGGCGCTGACTATCACCTTGGCCCAGATCGCACGCCAGGGCTCATCGTCGAGCACGACATCGAACCCGGCTGCCCTGAAAAAACCGAGCACTTCCCGGGCATCCGCCCCCGGTGTTACGGGCGCGAATCGGATGAGGCCGTCCCCGCCGCTGAAGACGGCTCCAGGCTCCGGCCTGAACGCGCCGTAGGTGGTCGACCCGGCCAGGAACCTTCCCTCCGGCACATGGTCCCGGAGGGTCTCCACGTTGCCCAGGCCGTTCTGCAGGGTCAGTGCGAACCCCTCCCGCGACAAAAGACCGGGCAAGGTTTCCGCCACGTGGGGATTCTGCCAGGATTTGACCAGTACAATCACTAGTTCGGCAGGAACACATTTAGAAGGATCATCGAAGACCCGCAGGGGCACCCTCCTGGTTTCGCCCGCTCCATCCCTGAAAAGGAGACCCCGGGTCCTGATACTCTCGAGGTGGGCTCCCGGCCGCGAAAGGCACTGCACCGGCACTCCCGCTTCGTGAAACTGAGCGGCGAGGCGGCCGCCAAGGGCCCCACATCCGTAGATGGTAATCGTTTTTATCACCCCCGCGGAGCAAGTCACGCCCCAGCCCGCGTTTTATTTTTTCATTATATCCCTGAAGGGCCTACGTTGCATACACACTCCGGGGAACAGGGAACGGTCACCGTGGGCACCTACGCAGGATCACCGACATGCTGTTGTCCATTGAACGCGGGAGACAAAAGTGCATCGGCCATGTTGATGGGATGAGCCCCCTTAAACGTATTTCGTAATTTGTAATACTTCGGGCTCCCCTGTCAACAGGGAAAATGAGAGGCCCAACCCACTTTGGTCCTAACGCTTTGGCAAGCGTCATGACAGGCTTCAAATCAGAAAAGGATTGACCGGAAAGGATCAGATCACCATGGTATGCTCTTGTTCGAGGAAAGGCCCATTGTCGGGGATGGATCCGACGGTTTTCTTTAGTGACGGGAAGTAGGCAATGGAGAAAAACTCAACCCCGACAACGCACCTTACTCAGAAAAATACGTACTCTCCTGTTGGGTGAATCTTTAAAGCCATTTTCGCCACTACCTCAAAGGAACGATCCATATCAAACTCTTCAAAATCTTTCCCCCGGAGAACCGGTTTTAGCTGGGAATGCACTTGCCGACGAAGTTCATCTAACCTGGCCCTTGAAACATCAATAGGTCCGTTACCAGGGACAGCCATTTTCTTTATTAAAAGATCTGCAAGGTCAGGATCGTTGACATCAATACCTAGATGTCTCACACCATAGTCAATATCGTAAAAATCACGGATCGCCGGCTTCTGTCTAGAAAGGGCGGCTCGGAACTTCTCGGCGAAACTCTCGAGAAGCGAAAGACTCGGAACCTTCACCGGAGGGACAAAGAATCCTGCGGAGATTGGGTTTCTCAGGATAGTCCGTGCGGCAGCCATCGACACCGGCGTTAATATCGGTTCCCGAAGACCTATCTCAAGTTTTACGGTCTCGATGTACCCGGAGATCAGTGAAATGTACCCTATCTCGGCAAGGTATTGTCTTGAGTCATTAGCTCCCTTTAAACTCTGGACTGGATTGAAAACAGTGATTTCGCGAGGAAGGTCCTTAATGGCCTCCTTGAGACCAGCCACACGGATACTTCTTTCTCTTCGGGAGGCATCACTAGGAGAAGAAATGACAAAATCCAGGTCTTCGCTCATGCGATAGAAATCAGCATGCACCTTGGAAAGGCAAGTACCTCCCTTGAAAACAAGCTCTTTACTATTGTGAGCAAGGTACGAAAGAAGGACCGTACAAAAATAATCTTTCTCGATCAGTCGAGCGGTAAAACCGGTTTCGGCGGCGGTGAATGACAGGGCTTCACGAAAAAGTACAGGATCTTCATGGTTGCGAATAGGAGGAAGATCAGGCGCTCGCATTATCCACAACACCCCATCTTGAGTCGGCCTTTCCGACCTTGGGCTTGGTCGGGATCCAGGGGATGGGGCTTGAGGTTTCTTTCAGGCCAGCTTGCAGCCTCTGGAGAAGGGTCTGTCCTACCCCTTCGCGGTCCAGCAAAAAACCGATGCGCCGCTTTGTCCCCACGTCACCAAACCTGGCAGCACTATCCACCAGTCGTTCCGGACTTATTCGGCCGGAAGAGAGTTCTTGGCATATCCAGTCATAACCCCTGGGCAAACTGTTGAACCTCGACCAGTCATAGACCGCGTCTACAAGCGTTCTAACCCTGGAAGAGTAGACCAGGACCTGGCCGCCCTGGGTTGAAAATTCCTCCGTGTCACCCAGCCTCTGTTCTGCCACCTTGATAAGAGTGAGGGCTACCTTCCCGACCTTTCGATCTCCCGAAATCCCCGTGTTATAAACGTAGGTTCTCAGGGGGATCTGCTCGTCGAAACCGTAACGGTTGAAAGCGTTGGGTCCGCACACCTGGTATCGCGCATTCTGCGCTTCCATTAACGTGGTCAGGGCTAGTGCCTCACCCGGGTCCCACGCTCCACCCAGCGGCAACCTGGGCGGGAGAAGGTATAATCCCCGTTGCACGCGGACAATGATCCCGGCCTTGGCAAGGCGGCTGAGCAGACGCCGCTCCTGGTCCCCGGTCAACCCCAGCGGCCCCTCCAGGTCTCCAGACCTTACCTTGGTTATGTCGCGCATCTGAGTATAAGCGAAAAACTGTGATTCCATCTCTCCCAAACGACTCTTCATAGCCGTATTCTATTACAGGATAATCGCCTGTCAAGCGATTAACGATAAATAGAATGCAAAGCGATCCGCTACTCCTGAAGCAGAAATATAAAAAGTGCCGCCGTCACGAGGGCGACGACTCCCCCGCGGCGGCGACATCATCGGCAGGATCCGGCAAAGGGCCGGACGCCTATTCTGACTTCGACAGCAAGTACTCTTTCAGGGCTACGGCTTGGTTGTATTCCTCGTCGTGGGCCGAAAATAAAAGGGTGACGCGCCCCTTGGCGGCCAGTTCCAGGAGTTCACCGGTCATTTCAGCGTTCCCATCCAGTTCTTTGAAATAACGGCTCTTGAATTCCTCCCACTTGTCACGGTCGTGGTTGAACCATTTCCGCAGTTCCGTGCTCGGCCCCGCCTCCTTGAGCCACAGGTCCGCTTCCATCTTCTCCTTGCTCATGCCCCTGGGCCACAAGCGGTCCACCAGGACGCGGATGCCGTCCTCCTTTGACGCCGGTTCATAAGCCCGCTTCGTTTGAATATCCATCCGGTCCATCCTCCTGCCCTCCCAGGCTGGAATGTCTCACTTCGATTTCTTGGGTGCCGCCCCGTGGGGGCTGACGTAGTCGCCGACCTTGGTACGGAAGGAGATGTTCATCCGGTTCCAACCGTTGATGGCGATGATAGCCAGGGTCAGGTCGACCAATTCCTTCTCGCTGAAGTGAGCGCGCGCTTGGGCGTAGACGTCGTCGGGCACACCCTGCACGGCGATCCGGGTGACCGCTTCCGTCCAGGCCAGGGCAGCCCGCTCACGCTCGGTGTAGCCCGGCGCATCCCGCCAGGCCGGGAGCAAATACAGGCGCTGTTCGGTCTCCCCCCGGGCACGGGCGTCCTTGGTATGCATGTCCAGGCACCAGGCGCAGCCGTTGACCTGCGAAGCGCGGCACTTGACCAGGTCCAGCAGCGACGCTTCCAGGCCGCTCTTATGGATCACCCTTTCGATGTGGATCAGGGCATCGAACGCCTCGGGCGAGGCTTCCTTGTAATCCAGGCGTTGGCTCATGACGCACCTCCGATTTGAGTTTTGGATACCGAAAAAGGGAGGGTGAAAATTAAGATCGGCGGGGGCGTTTTTCCCTGGGGATGAAGTAGGCCGTGGCAAAGGCGAGTCCTTTCCCTTATCGCTATCCTAACGGTTTACTCCTGGGAATATTATTGCTTAATCCTACAGGTTCGGAACAAATCATACAAGCCGCCGTTACGGCTGCCCCATGATCCGCCGGTTCAGGCTCTGCAGGAAATAAAAAACGGCCGGTTTCCCGGCCGCGATCGCTTTTCATTGGCTCCCCCCATGCAACGCTTTTCATAACCGTTCTCCTTCTCCAGAGTTAAGCTCCAATCTGGTGTATGGAGTTGCAATATAAAGCGGCGTATCCTTTTTATCTCAGGGATTTCTTGATGGACCTGTATCTTGAGTTAGCCTTTTCGTAAAAGTTCTCTCTTGTGGCAACAAGGAGGATAAGGCAAACCTTCTCCTCGGTCATGACATAGTAGGCTACGCGCCATTGACCGCTGCCTTTTAGGGAAAAGTGAAGGGACCGGACTTTCGCAAGTGAGCCTTCAAGGAGATCACCTGCAAGGGGTTCTGTTCCAAGAACCTGGATCTCTTCAAAGATCTCGTTAAGATGGGGTTTGCAGGCCTTGGCTTCAAGGTCTTTTACGGCACCCGTTGAAAATTCTATGGAATATTCCTGATCTTTTTCCTTATTCAAGGTCTACCCCCAGTTGAGATGCAACATCCTTGAGACCAACGGTCTTGCCTTCGTTACGCTCTCTTAATGCATCTAACGCAAGAGCATCAAAAGGGTCCACTGCTTTTTTCAGGACAAAGTATTCAGCCTGTTCCTGCAGGAAAAGCGTATCGCCCGGTTTGATGTCGAGGTTCTTTCGGAGTTTGTTTGGCAGTGTTACCCGGCCCTTTTCATCCACTTTCAAAGAGATAGCAGACATTCATTATCACCACCCTGGTGGGAATTTCCCACATGACATTATAGTTCAATGGCAAAAATGGTCAATGGAGTAAGTGACATAGCAAAACCTGTTCAAAGTTATCAGGTTCAAAGTTCAACGAAAACCGTGACGCGGAACTCGGGACTTCAAGGATCAAGTGCGTCAATGGCACCCAGTTGCTTTCGCTCCGGGCACTGGGTAAAGAGTTAAGGACTGCCTGAGAAAAGACAGGGAAGATCTTCTCTCATTCTATGACTTCCCTGCAGTGCACTGGATCCACATAAGAACCACGAACCCCATAGAATCTACATTTTCAACGGTAAGGCTG
>JAAYIZ010000159.1 GCA_012523215.1 Thermovirga sp. | reverse complement strand
TCGTCCCGATACGCATCGCCGCACCTCCACCCAATTTTTCATTCCTGCCAGTCGGCCAACAATATCATATTTCAGCGATGCGGTGGAGGCATCCCCTGAAAACTCTCGAGGTATAATGATTCGACCCAATGGGCCTCTGCTCGGCTCAAGGATCGAATATCTTTCGGGGGAGGTGGCTATCATGAGCCGTCGGTTCTTCGCCGGTTTCGACATAGGGTCGGCGGCCATCCACCGTGTGGTGGTGGATGACGACCATTCCATCGTCTTCTCACCTCCCCCCTGGCTCCACCAGGGCAAACCCCTGGATGCCCTGAAAAAATCCCTTTCCGAGGTGGCAAACCTTTTCCCCGGGGATTCCCTGGTCTCGACATCTTTCACGGGCATCGGATCAAGGCACTTCGACGAAGCCTTCCCGGGAGTGCTCAGGGAGTTCGACAGCGTGTGCATCGTCCGGGGCGCCAGGTTCATCGAGCCCGGGTGCGACGCCATACTGCACCTGGGGGCCAGGGACGCCTTCTTCTTTCACGTCGCCGGCGACAGGCTCAACCCTATCATGCTCGACTGGAGCACCAGCAGCAAGTGCGGAGCTGGTTCGGGCACCCTCCTGGAGAAACAGGTCCGCAGGCTCTACCCGGATAGGGAAGAGACCTCCCGCTCCCTGGATCAAACCCTGAAACGGGCCGCATCGGAGGCCTGCCGCCATCCCGAAGCCGCGCCCTACAACGCCAGGTGCGGCGTCGTGCTCCAGTCGGACCTCATCCACGACCAGAACGAGGGGCAGCCGAGAGGCCTCATAATGGCCCGACTTTTCCGGACCATCGCCACCAACATCGTCCAGGATGTGATCGGCAACAGGGAGATGAGATCCGGCGCCAGGATGATCCTCACCGGCTGGCCCGCCGGTTGCGCCCCCCTGCTCGACCACATCGAGAGGCTCACGACTTCCGAACTGTTACGCCCCGATCATTTCGCCAACGTGGGGGCCATCGGGGCGGCGCTCCTCGCCATCGAAAGGGACGACCTTTTCGTGCTGGAAGAAGGAAGAGTCGACGAGGCTTTGCGGGTCGCCCGATCCAAGAGGCAGTACCTGCCCCCACTGAAGGATTACCTTGAAAGAGTCCACATCCACGGATCCGGCTCGACGGGCACGGACGACGGTGCGAAAGCCTCCCCCGGACGACCGGAGGTGATCCTGGGCGTCGACGGCGGTTCCACCACCACGAAGGCCGTGGTCCTCTCCCTGGAGGACGGCCAGATTCTCGGCAGCCGATACATTCCCACCTACGGCGATCCCTTGGGCGCCCTGGCCGATATCATGGGACACCTTTCTGAAACCCTGGGCGACCTGCCCGTGGCGGGTGTCTGCACCACCGGTTCGGCCAGGAAGCTCTACGAAAGGATCCTGGCGAGCCCTTCCCTCCGACGGACCCTGGAAGAAGATGGCTGTTACGTTCCCGATGGAGCCGTCGACGAAATAACCTGCCACGCCGTGGGCACCAGGTCCATGGACGAGGGGATCGACACCATCTTCGAGATCGGCGGCCAAGACATGAAATTCACGACCTTCAGGCGGGACGGGGACAGGGTCACCGACGAGGTGGACGAGGCCAGGATGAACTACTCCTGCCAGGCCGGCGCCGGCCAGACGCTGGAGAACATGTCCACGATCCTGGGGCTGGACGTGCGCGATTCGCTCCAGGAATCGGCCCTCGAGGCGCGCCGTGTCCCCGTGATAGACGCCACCTGCGGGGTCTTCATGGAACTGGAGGAGCAGCGCCTCATCGCTGAAAATCACTCGGCGCCCGAGATAGCCGCCGCGATAGTCAGGGCGACGGCCTCCAGTTACTTCAACAAGTTCGTCGGCGGCACGAGGCTCGTGGGCCAAAAGTGCTCCTGCCAGGGAGGCCCGGCACTCGGCAGGGCCTTCCTGGCTGCCATGGCGGACGTAACGGGCCAGGAGATCCATGCCTACCCCGGAAGGGAGCTCCTGGGAGCCCTGGGAGCCGCCCTTTTTATCAGGGACGGCATCCTTTCAGCCAGGGAGGGGGGACAAAGGACCGCCTCCGCCTTCAGGGGTTGGAACGCCGCCTCGGAGGGCTTCAGCCACCAGGACACGACCTGCCTAGGGCACTTCGGGGCCAGGTCCTGCGGGAAGCGGGAGTGCAAGCTCAGGATCTACACCATTGGGGACGAGGAGATCGTCACGGGCGGTTTCTGCCCCCTGGGCAACAGCGAAGGGTCCGGCTCGGCCAGGCCCGACTACGTGGGGATCTTCCACTCCCTGGTGGAGAAACATTTCCAGGGACTCCTCCTGGATTCCCTCGGTTCCGAAGAGCGCGACGGCAGGCCCCGCATCGGGATACGCCGCGCCACTTCCACCGTAGGAGGAAGAGCTGTCTGGTCCTCGGCCCTTTTCTCGTCCCTGGGGTTCCTGCCGGTGCTCACACCGGTCTCAGATGAGAGAATATCGCGGCTGGGGCTCAGGCACTCCTCCACGGACTTCTGCGTGGCCATGAAATTGTCGGCGGGGCACACGGCGCTGCTCGCCGGCGAAGAGGGGATAGACTATATTTTCATACCCAGCCTGATCAGGCGTATCCGGGAGATAAGTCCCTCCCACATGTTCTGCATTTACACCGAGGCCGAGGGCTTCCTCCCCGAGGACGACCTAGGGTTGCAGAAGGGAAAGGTCATCCGTCCCGTCCTGCACCTGGGCGACAGGAAGCAGATGGTCCAATCCCTGGAAAGGGAACTTGCCCGGGTGGGATACCGCTTCACCGCCCAGGAGATAAACGATGCCTA
>JAAYIZ010000158.1 GCA_012523215.1 Thermovirga sp. | reverse complement strand
GGAAGGGCAGGCCTTCCTTTGCCGGCAGAGGGAGGACCGCGGTAGAACCAGGGTCACCTGGGAAAAATACAGAGATTTCAGGGAATACAGGCCGGGAGAGCATTTTCTCCCGGCCTTTTTTATCCACGAGGAGGGGATCCAATGACGCAGCATCTCTACACACCGGGGCCGGTGGACGTGCCTTTTTGTTCGAGGCAGGCGGGAGCCGGGCCCATGATCAGCCACCGGAGCGATGAATGGTCCGACCTGCTGAAGGAAGTGGACGGCCGTCTTGGGAGGCTTCTCGACGTAAAGGACCCGGTGGTCCTCCTGCCCGGCTCGGGCACGGGGGCTCTCGAGGCCTTGGCGGCGAACCTCCTGGCGCCCGGCAGTGAGGTGGTCTCCTTCTCCTGCGGCACCTTTGGAGACCGGTTCCGGGATATCGTCTCCCGGAGGGGGGCGAAGATCGTCGCCTTTGACGCGCCCAGGGGCGAGGGTTTCAAAAAAGAGCATGTCTGGGAGGCCCTAAAAAAATATCCCGGGTCCGATGCCCTCCTGTTCACCCACAACGAGACCTCCACGGGGGTCGCCAACCCCTTGGAGGACCTCCTTTCGGAGGTCCCGTCGGAGGGGCCGCTGGTACTGGTCGATGCCGTGAGTTCCCTCGGCGCCATGCCCTGCTATCCGTCGAGGTGGAGGATCGACGGCCTCGCCTCCTGCTCACAGAAGGGGCTTCTCGCCCCCCCGGGCCTGGCCGTGGTCTACCTGTCGGAACGGGGGTGGGAAAGGACCAAGCGGGACGCCTGCCCTTCCTACTTCTTCGACCTGGCGCTTCACAGGAGGTTCCTGAACAAAAGCAGGCCCCAAAACCCTTTCACGCCTCCCGTCAGCGTCTTTTACGGGTTGGCCGAGTCGCTCCGTTTCCTCGGGGGTTTCGGGTGGGGGCCCTGGTTCAGCAGGACCAGGAGAAAAGCTCGCTCCTTCGAGGCCGCCTGCGAAGGAATGGGACTTGAACTCTTCGTGGGGGAACAGGAATTTCGTTCGCCGGTCATGACCGCCCTGGAGATACCGGCCGGGAAGGAACGGCCGGTGAAGCAGGCCCTGGAGGAGATGGGCATCACCGTCGCCGAGGGACAGGGCAGGGAGGGCGGCACCCTGCGCATCGCCCACTACAACCCCGGCGGTTGGCCTGAGGTCTGTCTCCTGGCCGGGGGTGTCTTCGGAGCCGCCAGGAAATGCGGGATCGACGCCAGGGATGGATTCCTGGAAAAAGCACTGCAGACGTGGAACAGGGGGGGAAAGGAATCATGCTGAAGGTGCTGGTTACGGAAAAGATCTCCGAGGCAGGGCTCGACGTGCTCCGCCAGGACCCCGAGGTGAAGTTGCTGGTCAAAACCGGCCTCGCCAGGGAGGAACTCCTGGCGGAAGTGGCCGATGTGGACGGGATGATCACCCGTAGCGGGACTCCCCTCGACCCCGAGATCCTGGAGGCCGCGAAAAAACTGCGGGCGGCTGCCAGGGCCGGCGTGGGACTGGACAACATCGACCTGGCCGAAGCGAGCCGCAGGGGCGTCGTGGTCATAAACGCCCCCACCGGGAACACCCTGGCGGCAACGGAGCATACCATGGCCATGATGCTGTCCTTGGTCAGGAAGATACCCCAGGCCTTCAGTTCGGTGACCTCGGGGGAGTGGAAGAGGAGCCGTTTCCTGGGCCGCCAGCTTTCGGGCAAAAAACTTCTCGTCATCGGCCTCGGCCGGATAGGCACCCAGGTGGCCATCCGCTGCAGGGCTTTCGGCATGGAGGCTTCCGCCTATGACCCCTACGTCTCGCCGACCAAGGCCGAGAGGGCCGGGGTCCGACTGATGGACGATCTCAAGGGAGCCCTCTCATTGGCCGACGTGATCACCCTGCACGTTCCCCTCACGGCAGAAACCCGGGGAATGATCGCCAGGAAAGCGATAAAAGCCTGCCGGCCAGGGGCCTACCTGGTCAATTGTGCCAGGGGTGGGCTGGTGGACGAGGCGGCCTGCGCCGAAGCCCTGCGCTCGGGACAGCTGGCCGGGGCCGCCGTCGATGTCTTCGACGGCGAGCCGCCGACGGCCGATAACCCACTCATGGCCGAGGACATAAGAGAGAGAGTGATCCTTACACCCCACATCGGGGCCAACACCGAGGAGGCCCAGTCGGCGGTAGCCGTCATAGCTTGCTCAAACCTTCTCGCCGCCCTGAAGGGGAAACCCTGCGAGAACGCCGTGAACCTCCCCTTCGTGGAACAATCCCTCTCCGAGGGCACCAGGGCCTTCCTCTCGCTGGCCCGCAAGCTCGGCTTCCTTGCCGCCCATCTTTCCCGGGACCCGGCGGTGCTGCTGAAGGTCAGCCTGCGGGGGCCCCTCTTCTCGCCGGCCGACGAACCAGTGTGCTTCGAGATCCCCTACCACTTCTCACCCTTCACCGTGGCAGGGCTCAAGGGCTACCTGGAGTATTCCCACGGCCCCGAGGTGAACTACATGTCGGCTCCGCTGTTGGCGGAGGACAAGGGGATCGGAATCGAGGAGATCCGCACGGCCCCCGGGACCTGGCGCAACCAGGTCGAACTGGAACTCCTTTCGCCCGGCTCCGGGGAGGGCATATCCGTGGCGGGGACGATAACCGAGGAGGGGCGCCAGAGGGTGGTCAACATCGGCGGCTACTGGATAGAATTCATCCCCGAGGGCACGGTGCTGCTTTTCAGCAACCACGACCGTCCCGGCGTGATAGGGAAGGTGGGGACCCTCCTGGGAAAGGCGGGCACCAACATAGCTAACTTCGCCTTGGGGCGCAGAAACGGAAGCGGACTGGCCGTCGGGGCCCTGCAGATCGACGATGACGTCCCCCTACGGGTCCTGGAGGAACTGAAAAAGGACGTGGACCTGCTCTGGGCGGTGAAGGTCCGCTTCACGGAGGACCTCTAGATGAAGCGGCTATTCCTGGTAAGGCACGGGGAGACTGACTGGAACCGGGAAGGGCGCTTCCAGGGCAAGAGGGACATACCCCTGAACGCCCTGGGGAGTAGGCAGGCCCGGGCCGTTGCGGAGGCGCTTCTTTCCGCTTCCGTGGACAGGGTGGTGTCAAGCCCCCTCTCCCGTGCCGCCCAAACGGCGAGAGCGACGGCTTCTCTCCTGGGAATGAGCCTTGAGACCCATCAGGGCTTGAGCGAGATAGACCACGGACTCTGGGAGGGGCACACCGCCGGGGAAGTCGAAAACCTGTGGCCGGGGATGCTCACCCTCTGGCACTCCAGCCCCGGAGAGGTAACCATGCCGGAGGGGGAGAGCCTCCAGGACGTGTCGGGTCGCGCCTGGATGACCTTTGGCGAGATCCTGGCGGGATCGGGGAACACCGTGGCTCTTTTCTCCCACGATGCGGTCCTCAAGGTCCTCCTCTGCCGGATCTTCGAATGCCCCTTGAGCAGCTTCTGGAGGTTCCGCCTGGGAAACGGCAGCATCACCCTCCTCGAAGAGACGCCCCGGGGCCTGGAGGTCCTCGTCATGGGCGAGGCCTGCCACCTCGGGAGCACCTGGGAGAGGGCGGTCCAGAAAGGGCTTTGACTCCGCTTTTTTCGCGCTTTGATCCCTCTGGTCAGACCCCGTCGATGATCTCGGGAGCCAGGCCTTTGAACTGCTGCAGGTGCTCCCGCCTTTCCTTCCGGAGGTCCCCGATCATGGAGGCGTACTCCTCCCGGGAGTACCACCGGTAGGGATCGAGTTCCTCCCCTTGGGGCACCGGCAGCGACTTCGGTATCTCGTAACCCAGGATGTCGTCGTAGCGCCACTCTAGGGTCTCCCTCATGGCCTCCCTGATGGCCGTGGTGGTGGCCTCG